>JAAEQG010001480.1 GCA_024231775.1 bacterium | reverse complement strand
GCCGACCGCCTACTCCAAATCACCAGTCATCTGCCTGAAAACAACGGCGATCAGGCCTGATCAAAAAGAGCCGCACCCGAATGACTTCCCCTACCCGGAGCATCTCACCAAAGCGTTTCTTCGCAAGGGTAAACTGATGCTTTTCGTTGACGGTCTTGATGAAGCGCCAGCGAGACATAGAGTGGTGCTCTCTGAGGGACTTGAATACGTCAAGAGTCGTTTTCCGGGCAACCGCCTGATTATTGGCTATAACATCGAGATTGAAAAAAGTGGGGATTGATGGATTCATGGACCTGGCTTCGGCAATTAAGCTCATACATGAAAACCCATTAACCATATCTTTAAAGGGCAGAGAAAGGTTGATAACTCGCGTGATTCACAATATTAGCAATTTCGCAAAGAGGTTGGAACGAGTCATCGTTATTGATTACGATGTGGTTGAAAGCTTTTCTGCTCCATATTTCTCGAGATCTCCATTCCAGAAGGTGGAAATCGAAACCGGCGCCCTTGTCTATGTTTACTCTCAAAGAAAAGACCTTTCTGGCGCAGCCCTCAAGGCGGTGGGCCGAGCCATTGGCTTTATATTCAGACTACTGGTTCACGCCCCCTCTTTAATTGAGAAACTTCTTGATAAGGAGTCGGATCCGTGGTTTGAATCTTTACTTATGTCTGCTCTGATACATACGGATCCTCTGACTAAGAGGTATTCCACCAAGCGACTTTTGACTGTAGAGGGGCAACGGATCTTGGATAATTTGAAATTTCGCCCAACGCTAACGGATGGTTTGGCCTGAGGAGACGATTGTCTTGTTCACGGTGACCTCCTTGGAGGAGATTATCTGTTATGTGGAGTGCCGGATGTTGGCTTCAGTACCAGAAACATGCTCCGCTCCACCGAGAATGCAACCCGAAAAAAGATCCAGGGTCAAGCCTATCAGTCTGCGTCGGCGAGGGGCTGCCGGTCGAGGGCGACGAATCCCTTGAGCATGTATTTGAGAATCTGTGGAACACTTGTGGTCTCAAACAATATCGCGTTCTCCTCTGTTGATAAACCGTTGTTGAGTCCGGCGACCGAGCACTCACGCAGGGCGATTATTATCTCCCTGTAGCCGGCACCGATCTCGTTTGCCTGGCGCTCCGCCCAGTCCTTCGCGTAGCCGAGGGCCGCGATCACGTCGCGGGCGCAGCCGCCGAAGCCGCCCGCCAGGTAGAGGGGCTTCCGGGCGTGGAGCATCTCAAGAGCTTCCTCCGCCAAGCCCGGCGCAGCGCCCTTGTATCCTCTGACCTGTCCACCCAGCAGCAGGCGGGCGGAGCATTCGTGGGTCATGGTGCGGCGCATGGCGGTCAGGCCCTCAGCCCACTCGCGAGACCCCAGGTCCGGTGCCTGCTCGAAAGTCGCGAGCCGCTCCTGCCGGAGCTTCTCGGACAGCGGTTTGCCCTCCATATCGAGCAGGACCAGGCGGCCACCTCCATCAAACTCCTCTTTCAGCTCGGCAAGCTGCGATTCTGTCCAGCGTCGGTGGACGGGCCACGCGAGGTAGTTGGTCACGGGCAGGGTTTCCGGTGCGTCGCGCCGGTAACTGCGCACCAGCTCGAAGAGCGCGCGGGTGAAACCTCCGGGTCGCAGGTCTCCGCCATAGGCCAGAGACACCCCGAACCGTAGAAGGTGACGCGCGATTTCGATCATCGCTTCGTTGAGGTGCGCCTTACCCATGCCCAGCCGGCCGAGGTCAGGGCTGTCGGAGATCGAGATCCCAAGAAGCAGGCCTGGGGGAATTTGTTGGTCGTTCATGGTCGAAACCTCAGGTGGTCAAGCACAGGGACCTGGGCGTTTCAAGGCGCAGCTCCGGAATCAGCTGCCGCAAGACCGCGGTCTCAGCTTCCCCGAGCGGCGGATCGGGGTGGACCACTGTCTCCGGTCTCGGGCTCCGGGTAGCCAGCGCCAGCAGGTCGGGTACACGTGGCAGCTGGAGGGCGTCGGGAACCAGGCTGCGGAAGAACTCTTGGTGCATCCGCCAGTAGAGGCTCCTCAGGCACTCGTCGAGCAGGCGGGCAATCGCCACCTCGATGCGGTCTTCAGCCAACCCGCTGGCCATCACCACCGGTACGTTGCCGGCGTACGGGAAAGCTCGTGGCTCGCCCTCCCGGACTGCGTTGAGGACGACGACTGGGACCTCGTGACGGCGGGCGGTCAGGACCTCGAGGCGGCACCACTCGCGGGACGCGAACGTGTCTGTGAGCACCACCATCAGCGCCGATCGCTTGATCGCGCTGGCGATGACTTCCTCGAATCTCCTGCCGGCTGGGATGTCGACCGCGTCGAAGAAGCTCTTCAACCTCCCGCGAGCGATGACCTTGCGAACCGTCTCGGCGAGCTCCTTGCCGTCCTGCTTGGAATGGCTGATGAAGATCGTCACGGGGCCGGGTATCTCATCGACGCTGGGCGGGAGGGGCTTGCCCTCCTCCACCGCGGCGACCCAGGGCGTCACCAGGCAGCAGAGCTCATGAGTGAGGGCCGCGGTCAGACGTTCCAGGCGCCTGTCCTCCCAGTCGTACCAGCGGAAGAAGTTGGCGGGCCGGAGGCAGGGGACGGCTGAAAGCGCCTCCCTGGTGAACGCCACCGGAAACACCAGACTTGCTCCCCCGGTTGCTTCGACGCCGGTAACGATGTCCTCCAGATACTCACCCCATTCTCCCGAGGCCGCCTCGTGCAGGTGTGTGTCCACCAGGACTACGACGGCGTGGCAGCGATCGGGCGCAATGGCGACTGCCGCCGGCTTCGTCGTCCCCGGTACCGCCGCCGCCCATCTGAAGGTCACCTTGATGCCGGTCGCCGGAGTCACGCCGCGATACACGTCTCCACGGAAGTGGCCGTAGAGGTGGTTGGCGATGTCCTCGCCATCCTTGAAGTCTGGGTGCCAGATGATCGTGAGGGTGAAGGGCAGATTCTCGAAGGACGATTCTACCAGGTTTGGCAGGTAGGGGTGACTCGATTGCTCTCCTGTTCCGGGCGAGCAAGATGGACGCGGGGAGCCGGCCACGCGGATTGCGGTCGCCAGTGGCATCCAGTTCAAGCGAGGCTCGGCGTTCCCCAGCGTGGTCGGTTGCGGTATGCTTCTGGCCTGAGCGAACAGTCCTGTCGACCTTGTTCGCCGAACCGGAAGCCAGATCTATGGAGAGACCCCGCCCCGTTCGTTGGCTGCATCTGTCCGACCTGCACCTCGGCTGCCGTGGCACCGAGCTGTGGTGGCAGGTGGGAGAGGACTTCCGGAGGAGTGTCCAGGAGATGACCGCTCGCCTGGGGCCGCCGGACCTGGTGCTGATCTCCGGCGATCTGACGAATCGGGGGCGGGCTGAGGAGTTCGACTCTGCGGACCGCTTTCTCGATGCCTTGTGTAGTTGGTTGGTAGAGGCCGGCGGCGGGACAACACCTCTGATCATCCCGGTACCGGGGAATCACGATCTGATCCGTCCACAGGGCGTGGCTGCATTGGCCTTCCGTGTGCTCGACACCTACTGCGAGAGCACGGATAACCCGGACGTGCGTTTGTTGGATGAGACGTTTTGGGACCATCGCGACGCGTCGTTTATCGAGCCACTCTTCAAAAATTACTCGGCATGGCTCCGGCGGCGTATTGTGCCTGAGCTGAAACGGCCCGGCGTGACGATCCATCGGTCGCACTTTCCCGGCGATCTGTGCGTCGAGATCGAGATTGAAGACGCCTTCCCGCTGTGCATTGTGGGCCTTAACTCGGCGTGGTTGCAGTACCGCGATGGCGACTTCGTGGGCCGGCTTGCGCTGCCCGTCCGCCAGTTCCATGGTGCTCTGCTCATCACGAAGGGTGGATCTCCGCTTGCGGTATTCCAACGCTGCCGGCGAGCGCTATTGATGACTCATCACCCGCCGGCGTGGTTGTCGCGGAGAGGACGCAATGTCTTCCACCAGGAGATTTATCCACCCGAACGTTTCGACATCTGCCTCAACGGTCACCTACACCAGGGCCGTACCGAGGCCGTCGTAATCCGGGAAGGAGCGCCGCGGTACTTTTTCCAGGCCCCCTCGCTTTATGGTCTGGAGAGGTACGACAGCGCCAAGGAGACGCGAGCAATGGGTTACGCCTGGGGAACGTTGTCGCCTGACGGTGAGACCCGGATCTGGCCTCTTCAGCTGGTAAGGCGGGGCGACAGTAGGACCGTATTCGTGCACGACAACTCGTTTCCCGAAGATCCGAACGGCATCGTGATTCGCCCGGCGCAACCGCCGCCGCTGGCGGTCCGCAAGAAACCGTACGCCGCGGAGTTCGGCGCCTACCTCGAAGACCTCGTCGACCGCACGGACCACATCACCGTCATTGGGGCCGGCAGGGTGAAGGGCGTATTGCGCTATCCCATCGAGAAGCTCTACACCCCATTGCGCAGCAGGGGCGCACCACTGGTCGCCGGTGGGGCGGATACCGCCGACCGCGGGCTCGCTGGCGATGCCTTGGTCGCGTTGCTGGCCCGTTATCGACGCCTGGTCATCGAGGGACAGCCGGGGGCAGGAAAGACCACCTTCCTGCGCTTCGTGGCCTGCATACTGGCGCGTGATGCGCTCGGTCGGGACTGTCCTGATGGCGACTTGTGGGGCGCTCGCTATCTCGGCTTACCTACCCAGCAGCGCTTGGTGCCGGTGTTGGTGCGGATAGCCGACATCGCGATGGTTCTCGACGCGGCCGACACGGCAGCAATGCGCCGAAGTGATTGCCAGTGGTTGCTCGAATTGCTCGAAAGTTGGTGTGCCGTCAGCGGCTACCCAGTAGATCAGGACCAATGGCGTGATCTGTTCGAAAGTGGGGAGGCGACGCTGCTGCTCGACGGTCTCGACGAGGTTGCTGATGAGCGGCTGCGGAATCGTGTCTTGGACGTTCTGCGCGATGTCTCCCGGCAATGGCAGTGCCCAATCGTCATCACCAGCCGCCCGACACCAACCTCTGCGCTCGGCGAGATGGGGTTTCACACAACCACTATCAAGCCTTTCGGTGACATCGAGATCCGCACCTTCGTCGACCACTGGGTGGCGGGTTTGCACGCTTCCGAAAACGCGGGGAGTCTCGGTGCCGCTGCCGAGGGGGAACGCTACCGTGCACGTCTGCTGTCGGCGATCCGCGAACGGCCAGCGGTGCGGCTCCTGGCAACCAACCCTGTGATGCTTACCTGCCTTTGCCTGGTCCACTGGAACGCGGGCCAGCTCCCTGAGGGGCGATCCCGGGTCTATCGGGCCGTCCTGCATTGGCTGATCGCTGCCCGTAGTGAGCTCCGTGAGCAGCAGGGCTTCACCGACCGCTTCGCCTGGCGCGCCTTCGCCCAGCTGGCGCTGGCCATGATGATGGCCGAGACCGGCATACGTTCGATCTTCGATCTTTATGAGGGCGCATCGGCCATCGATCCGGTGATGCGGCGTGAGTTTGCGGGGATCGAGGCCGAGGAACGCCGCCATCGAGCGTACGAGTGGCTACGCTTTGAGTGCCTCGGAAGCGGTGCCGTGGAGGAGGACACCGGCAACCGTATTCGCTTCTGGCATCCAACAATGCAGGACTTTCTGGCGGCGCTGCAACTCGCCTGGCGTGGCGATGGTGAGGAATGGGACGTTGATTGGTGGCCGGTGGTTCGTGAGCATCTCGATGATGCCCAATGGCGGGAGACGATCGAGCTTCTTCCCGGGAACTTGTTGGATGAAGGCGGTGAAGGGAGAGTGGACAAGTTGCTCGAGAGGGTGCTGGCACTTCGCAGCCCGGGGTCTGATCTGGCAACCGAGATGTGGGTGGCGGGCATCGTAGGGCGGCTGCTGATGCCCCTGAGCACATACCATTACCGGCCGCGCCCGGAGTTCGAGGCGGCCTATCGCGAGTTACTCGAACGTTCAATGATCATCTTCACCATGGAAGGTGCCGCTCAGGTACCGTTTGAGCTTCGGCTCGCCGCAGCTGAGGCGCTGGGGCGTGGAGGTGATCCGCGTTTGGCAGCGGAGCGGGACAACTTCATTGCGGTTCCGCACGGTGGAGGTTTGCGTCTGGGGAAGTATCCGGTAACCGTCGAAGAGTATAGGCTCTTTGTCGAATATCGGGGCTATGAGGAGGAAAAATACTGGCAAGAGGAGGAGTGGTTCCGCAGGTCAGATAGAAGGTGGAAACAGCCCAGGGAGTGGGATGACCAACTCGCCACACCGAATAGACCGGTGACGGGCGTGTCCTGGTACGAGGCTGTAGCCTATTGTAGTTGGCTGAGTGAGCAGCGAGCCGAGATGGTGCGTCTGCCCACGGAGAATGAGTGGGAAAAGACTGCGACTCCGGCGAGGGGAGAGTATCCTTGGGGAGAAGACGAACCCGATGGCGAGCGCGCCAACTTTGCCTCCGCCTCTGAACCGAACACTGGCTTACCCACTCCCGTTGGGCTCTTTCCGGCAGGTGATGGTCCTTTTGGACACTCCGACCTTGCGGGTAATGTTTGGGAGTGGTGTGCGGATAGCAAACCTATGGAGGGACCGGAGCAGGATTCAAGGATCGTGCGGGGGGGTAGTTGGCTTTGTCCAGCAAAGTACTTGCGGACCGCGAACCGAGGTAGGTACCCTGCCGGACATCGCTTTGACGATGTCGGCTTTCGCATTGCAATGCCACCGGCAAGTCTCTGACGATCGTCCCTGACTCCTGCGTGAATCTGACGCCACTTTTGGCCCTGCGTGTGAGCATCAAAAGCCCTATTCTCAATCTGATCTTATGTCTACGTCAAGCCAGGAGCTCAACGTGTTGGCAGGCTCATCAAAGGCTTGCAGGCGCAACAGCGATTCGAAAGCCGAAGCCGCGATCGCGGTACGCAGCCGGACTGTTACCGCGGTAAGCGGCTCGAAGGACAGCAACCTTAAAGTACCAGCCACCGCCCCGAATAGCCCGAGTAGCATCTTCCTTCCCCCCCCCACATGGATCAACGACCTCCTCCACCAAACGCTTCCTATAAGCAGCCACATCCCAGGCATCGAGACACCATTCCCAGACATTCCCCGCCTGATCGAGAACACCGAACGGTCCCCGCCCCGCCGGAAACGAACCCACCGGGGCCGGCTGGCCCTTCTCCCCGTCGAGGCCAAAACAGGCACGCGACGAATCGGGTTCTTCATTGCCCCAGGGATACTCCCGGCCGTCGGTACCCCGCGCCGCAAACTCCCACTGCGCCTCGGTCGGCAGCACGAACTTCATCTCGCTCGTCTCTGAAAGCCACCGGCAATAGGCGACCGCGTCGAGCCAGCTGACGCCGACCACCGGCTGCTCCGAAGCGGAAAACCGCCGATTGCGCCAGAATTCAGGTTCCTCGTGTCCGGTCTGCTTCAGAAAGACTGCATATTGGCGGTTGGTTACCGGCGTTTCGGCAAGCCAGAACCGCGAGATCCTGACCCAGTGGATCGGGCGCTCGGGATCATGCCGTTCGCCTCCCATCGGGAACCGCCCTCCAGGAATCCACAGCAAGCGCTCATCGGTTACCGGTTCCATGAAGGGCTCACCGGGATCCGGGTGACCCCGAGGTAGTCCGATGGCCACCCGCGGTCCGGCCAGGGCCTGCCTGAGCTTTTCAATCCCCGCACTGGCCACTCCCTGGCTGAAGTCAATCCACGGGCCGACCGGCACATCTCGCGGCAACGGCGGGATCTCGCCGCTTCCAGGCAATAACACGGGCACCAGGGCCCGCCGGCGCTTGGCGAACAACCGCAGCCAATGCCCGATCGCCGGCTCTTCCCACGGCAGATGACCGCTCGCGCCCACCAACAGGGCCGCTCCGCGGGTGTTGTCGAGGATCTGTTGCAGAATGGCCATCGACGACGCCGTTTCGACGACGCGAAAACCCTGCCGGACGAGATGTCGTCCCAACTCCGCTGCACTCGCGTGCTCCGCCGGGTGATGCACGAGGAAAACGTCGTACTCCTCGCCCGGCGCGGTCCGCTGCTGCGCGGTGGAGAGCATTTGCCGGGCGAGCGCGCCCACGTCCCGGTCGTCGCTTTGGGCCAGGACGGCGGCCCGCGCCAGCAGCTGCGGATCCGTGCGACCGTGCAGGAGTCGCAGCACCGCGGCCTGTCGTTGCGGGCTCTCCGGCTCGTCGAGCACCGCCAGGAACGGCTGCGGATCGAGCTCGACCGCTTCCTCGAAGCAGGCCCGGATCAGATCGGCCTCCTCCAGCAAGGCGGCCGAGCGCAACAGCCGCTCCATGAGCGGCGCGAACAGCCGCCGTCCCGGCAGGCCGACCAGCAACAGCACCACCTC
>JAAEQG010001479.1 GCA_024231775.1 bacterium | reverse complement strand
GCGCGGATAGTGCAGGCGGTGGTGCGCGCCGTCCCGGACCAACCCCCTGCGGGCAGCCCCGCCATGAGCGACATGGTCTTTCTGGATGGAATCCCCAGCGTCAAGATCGGTCCCGGAGTGTCGCGGCGATCCCACACCCCGAACGAGTACATCCTCAGGCAGGAGCTTCTCGCCGGCGCCGCAGCCTACGAACGAATCATCCGGGAGTACTTCCGGGAAGAACCGATCACCGGACAAGACGACGCCTCAGCGGAAACCAACGAGAGGTGCATACCATGAGCGAGGATTCCACACGCCTGTGGGACAAGGGTGGTACGGTCGATGAAGTCGTGCATCGCTTCACCGTGGGTGACGATCCCGTGTGGGATCTGCAACTGGTACACTGGGACTGCCTGGGGTCCGCAGCCCACGCTCGCACCTTGGCCCGCATTGAACTGCTGACCACCGCCGAACTCGAGGCGATACTGCGAAGCCTCGCGGAGATTGACCAGCTTGCATGCGCCAAGCGCTTCGAGATCCCCGCTGAGTTGGAGGATGGTCATACCGCACTGGAGGCAGAACTGGTTCGCCGCTGTGGCGATGCGGGAGCGAGGATTCACGCCGGACGCTCGCGCAATGACCAGGTCGCCGTAGCCCTCCGGTTGTTCATGCGCTATCACGTCTTGATCTGGATGGACTTGTTGGACGGGTTCCTGAAGTCGCTCCTGGAGCGCGCCAAGCGCCACGGCGATACCCCCATGCCCGGCTACACCCATCTGCGCCCGGCGATGCCCTCGAGCCTGGGCCTGTGGCTACATGCGGTGGCGGAGGCGGTTCTGGAGCAGATGCAGGCGGGGCTCGAGCTGCTTAACCGGTTGGACGCCTGCCCTCTGGGCACCGGGGCTGGGTTCGGCGTCCCCCTGCCATTGGACCGGGCGTACACCGCCGGGCTGCTGGGCTTCTCTCGGATCCAGCGCAGTCCATTGGACGTACAGAACAGTCGCGGACGCCTGGAGAAGTACTTCATGCGTCTTGCCGTGGATGTGGCGGATATCCTGGAGAAGCTGAGCTCCGATCTGATCCTGTTCTCGACGCCCGAATTTGGCTTTTTCGAGCTGCCCCCGGCGATGACCACGGGATCGTCGATCATGCCCCAGAAGCGTAACCCCGACGTGCTGGAGCTACTCCGCGGGCGCAGCGCGCAGATGCGGGCGCGACATATGGAAGTGGAGAATGTCCGGGCCAAGCTCCCGTCCGGCTATCAGCGTGACCTGCAACTGACCAAGGAACCGGTGGTCCGCACCGCCCAGGATCTGGCGGATATGCTCCACGTGGCTACGCGCGTGGTGCAGGAGCTTGTCCTCAACCCAGCCCGGATGACCGCCGCCATGAAGCCGGACCTGTACGCCACCCACGCGGCGCTGGCGATGGCTAGTGAGGGTGTTCCTTTTCGGGTGGCATACCGGCGCATCGCCGCCGAGATCGAGGCTGGGGAGTTGGACGAGCAGCGCGTGCAACCCTGGAGGGACGGATCTGGTCGGGTCAGCCCCGAGGTTTGGGCTGAGCTCGATCACGAAGCGGGTGTGCTGAGCGAACTGACCGAACAGGCCCAGGCCAAGATCACCGCAGCCGAGGACAAACTGTTCGCAACCTCGCCCTGATCGCTTCGAAGATCAGCCCATGCAGCCCGGGGAACCACCCCCGATCCTGCGCAGGACAGCCCCGGTGTTCGCGGAGGTGGCTTGCGCCGCGTAACGTCTCAGGTATCCGTTAAGGCGTTTGGGCTCGAGCGCCGTCGAGGGCTCGCGCCGCTCAAGCTCAGCCTGGTCCAGGCGCACTTCCAAGCGCCCGTTGGGGATGTCGATCTCGATCAGATCGCCGTTACGCAGCAGTCCAATCGCCCCGCCCGCCGAAGCTTCGGGCGAAACGTGTCCGATGCACGCCCCCGCGGTCCCCCCGGAAAAACGCCCATCGGTAATCAGCGCACACTGCTCCCCCAGGCCCAATCCCTTGAGGTAACTCGTCGGCGCCAGCATCTCGGGCATGCCCGGTCCACCGCACGGCCCTTCGTTGCGAATCACCACGACATCTCCCGCCTTGACGCGACCGGCCAGCAGCCCCGCGCAGGCGTCGTCCTGCGACTCGAAGACCACCGCCGGGCCGACATGGTGCAGCATCTTCTCGTTCACCCCAGCCGTTTTCACCACCGCTCCGTCCGGAGCGAGATTGCCATAGAGGACCGCCAGCCCCCCGGTGCGCGAGTACGCTTGGGCACAGGTACGCACGCAATCGTAGGGATCGAAAGACCCGGCTTGAAGCGTATCCAACACCGCCGGCCCGGCGGACGGGGCAACTCCGGACCGGTGTGCGCCGCGTAGCGCCGCCTGCACCGCCTCGGCGCTCTCGGTGGACGACGTCGAACGGAGTAGTCCGTAGGTCTGCACGCTATCTCCCTTGCGGCGAAGATCGTGCTCCGCGATGGTCTGCCCCAGAGTCTTGCCGGTAACCGTGCGACAGCCGGTCTTCAGCAGACCGTCGGCCCCGCGATCCAGCTCGCCCAAGAGGGTCATGACGCCACCAGCGGCCTGAAAGTCCTCGAGGTGATACATACGCCCGTCGCGCCCCGGAGACGGGGCCAGCTTGCACAGGGTTGGGGTGCGGCTGGAGAGCTCATTGATCCGGGCCAAATCGTAGGTGATCCCGACTTCGTGGGCGATCGCCGGCAGATGAAGCAGCGTGTTAGTCGATCCGCCGATGGCCATGTCCAGCACTATCGCGTTGTCGAAGGCCTCCAGCGTGAGAATGTCTCTGGGGCAGAGGTTTTCATGCACCAACTCGACGATCCGGCCGGCTGCCCGACGATACAAGTCCAGGCGGGCTGCGCTCGTCGCCAGAATGGTCCCATTGCCCGGGAGGGCCATCCCCAGAACTTCGCAGATGCAGTTCATGCTGTTCGCCGTGAACAGCCCACTGCACGAACCACAGGTCGGACAGGCGGAGTCCTCGATCACCTTCAACTCGCGGTCGTCCAGCGCTCCGCTGCGATGAGCCGCCACCGCGGTAAACGCGTCGATCAGATCCACCTTCCGCCCGTCGGGAGTGCGTCCAGCCTCCATCGGCCCACCGGACACAAACACCGTCGGAACGTTGCACCGGGCAGCCCCCATCAGCATGCCCGGGACGATCTTGTCGCAGTTGGGAATGCACACCAGCCCATCGAAGCAGTGGGCTTCCACCATGGTCTCGATTCCGTCCGCGATCAACTCCCGGGAAGGCAGCGAGAACCGCATGCCGTCATGCCCCATGGCGATGCCGTCATCCACCCCGATGGTGTGGAACAGGAAGGGAACGCCGCCGGCTTGACGCACACTCGCCTTGACCAGTCTCCCGACCTCGTCCAGATGGGCGTGCCCGGGAATGATGTCCACGTGGCTGCACGCAATCGCGATCAGGGGTTTGTCCTGGTCGGCGTCGCTGTAGTTTCCGGTCGCCTTGAGCAGACTGCGATGAGGCGTCCGCTCCGGACCGCGCTTGATTACGTCGGAACGCATGGCGTCTCCTGATGCTCTTCCGTGTCCACCTCGAGCTGCGCCGCAGCCTCGGCGATCTTGGTGCCCATTTCTGCGGTGCTGAACAGGGGCTTGCCGGATTCGGCGATGTCCGCCATCCGCGCGCCATCCTCCAGCACGCAAGCCACCGCCGCCTCGATGCAGTCTGCGGCGGCAGTCCACTTCAGCGACCACCGACACATCAGCGCGGCGCTGGCAATCATCCCGATGGGGTTGGCGATACCACGCCCGGCGATGTCCGGCGCCGAACCATGCACCGGTTCATACAACCCCGGTCCATCGGACCCCAGCGACGCGGAAGGCAACAGCCCCATGGAACCCGCCAGGACCGAAGCTTCGTCCGTCAGAATGTCGCCGAACAGGTTGGACGTGACCAGAACGTCAAAGCAGGTCGGGCGCTGGATGAGGTACATCGCAGCGGCGTCGACCAGCACATGGTCGAGCTGCACCTCGGGGAACTCGTCCCGCATCACCCGCGACACCGTACTGCGCCACAGACGCGAGGACTCGAGTATGTTGGCTTTGTCGACAGACGTCAGCCGACCGCTGCGCTGCCCCGCCAGACGACCGGCGACTCTGGCAATGCGCTCGATCTCCCCGGTACTGTAGGTCATCGTATCGAACGCCTGCACGCCGCTGGCATGCTCGCGCCGCCCCCGAGCCCCAAAGTAGATCCCTCCGGTCAGCTCACGCACCACCAGCAGATCCGCCCCCTCGACAATGTCCGGACGCAATGGGACCACTCCAACCATCGCCGGGTGGACCCGGACCGGACGCAGGTTGGCAAACAGACCCAGCTCGGTGCGCAAACGCAACAACCCCTGTTCCGGACGAATCGATCGTTCGGGATCGTCCCATTTCGGCCCGCCGACAGCACCCAGCAGAATCGCATCCGCATCGCGGCAGGACGCCAGCGTCTCGTCGGGCAACGGACTGTTCACCCGGTCGAGCGCCGCCCCCCCCACCAGCTTCTCCTCCACTTCAAGGACGTGCCCGAATCGATCGGCTACGACGTTGAGCACCTTGATGGCTTCCGCCATCACTTCCGGGCCGATTCCGTCCCCAGGTAATAATGCGATCTTCGCGGACACTTCTACCACCATTCCTTGCTTTGCGCTGATTCCACCATGGACGTCATCATGCCGCCTGCTCCGAGGATTTCGCGCCAGGCGATCCGGCGGCGCGCAGCAGCCCATACTCGATACTGTCGTACAACGCCTGCCAACTCGCCTCGATGATGTTCCGGGAAGCTCCCACGGTCGTCCACCGAGTATGTCCGTCGCTGCTGTCGATCAGCACGCGGGTCAGCGCTCCGGTGGCTGCGTGACTGTCCAGGATGCGCACCTTGTAGTCCGCCAACCGAAACGTGTCGATCTGCGGATACACACTGACCAGCGCCTTGCGTAGCGCCGCGTCCAACGCCGCCACCGGGCCTACACCGTCAGACACCGTATGGAAGAGCTCCTTCCCAATGCGTATCTTGATACTGGCCTCCGCCAGGTGCCCGCGTCCGGCGCGGTGCTCGACGACCACGACATAGTCGATCAGCTCGAAGAAGGGCTGATGTTGGGCCCGCTCTCGGCGCATCATCAGTTCGACGGAGGCCTCCGCAGCCTCGAAGGAGAACCCCCGGCTTTCCAACTCCTTGATGCGGGCCACCAGTTTCTCGGTCGACTCATGGTCTTCCAGCCCGAACTCGTCTGCTTTGCAGTACAGGTTGCCCCTTCCGGACAGTTCAGAGACGAGCACGCGGCGGGTGTTCCCCACGGTATCCGGGTGAACATGCTCGTAGGCGCCGTCGTCGCGGCGCTGGGCCGCCACATGCACCCCGGCTTTGTGGGCAAAGGCGCTGCGGCCCACGTAGGGCGCGGCGCCGGGCAAAGCCATGTTCGCTATCTCGCCCACGCAGCGGGCCATCTCAGCCAACTTCCGCAGTTGGCCGTCGGACAGCACGCGGCACCCCAGCTTCAGTTCGAGGTTGGCGACGATGGCGACCAGATCGGCGTTCCCGCAGCGCTCCCCGATCCCGTTGATCGTGCCCTGAACATGCGTGCTCCCAGCTCGGATCGCCGCCAGAGAGTTGGCCACGGCACAACCGCTGTCGTTGTGAGTGTGGACCCCCAGCGGAGTCCGCACGGTGTTGCCCGCGCGGGCGAACGCCGATTCGACATCCCAGGGGAGCATTCCACCGTTGGTATCGCACAGCACAATGCAGTCCGCTCCTCCGGCTTCCGCCGCCCTCAGCGTAGCCAGAGCGTAGTCACCGTTGTCGAGCAGGCCGTCGAAGAAGTGCTCCGCGTCATAGACCACCTCCCGGCCGCAGCTCTTCAGATGGGCCACACTCTGCTCGATCAAGCGGAGGTTGGTGTCGAGGTCGGTCCGTAACACCTTGCGCACATGACGCTCTGAGGACTTCCCGAAGATCGTCACTATCGGAGTCTCTGCGGCGAGCAGCGCAGCCAGGTTGGGGTCCTGCTCCGGAGGAAGGCCCACGCGGCACGTACTCCCGAACGCCGCGATCCGCGCATGGCCCAGAGAGAGGCGGCGCACCTCCCGGAAGAAGTCGGCGTCCTTCGGATTCGATCCGGGCCAACCCCCTTCGATCACCTGCACGCCAAAGTCGTCGAGCAGTGCGGTAATCCGCAGCTTGTCATGTACGGTCAGAGCGACGCCTTCACCTTGGGTCCCATCGCGCAGCGTGGTATCGTAGAGCGTGATCACTGGAAGTAGCTCCTCGCGGGGATCAGATCCGCATCCCGAGCGTAGGCAAACAGCCCCCCCGCACCAACAACCTGGACGACCTCACCCGGGGGTCTCAGACGGCAGCACACCTCGGTCGCGCAACGCATGATCTGCTCCGCCTCCAGATCGATCTCGATCTCATCGCCGGTGTTGATCCAAGTACACAGGCGCACTTGAGACTCCAGCGGGTAGACTTCGCCGGTCGCCATGCAGTTGCGAAAGAAAATGCGGGCGAACGACTCCGCCACGACCGCCCGAACACCCGCCGCCCCCAGGGCGATCGGAGCATGTTCGCGCGAAGACCCACACCCGAAGTTCTTTCCCGCGATCACAATCGTATGTGCGGAGGACGACTGACCGGGTTCGACCAGCCGCGACGGATACGCCGCCGTGGGCAATCCGCTCAGCGCAAAGCTACCCAACTGCCGGCGCTCCCCGGGTATGGTCGGGACCAGCCCCAGATGTTCCGCGGGGATGATCTGGTCGGTATCGATGCTGTCACCCACCACGTAGGCTCTCCCACGTATCTTGGTACTCATGTCAAACCTCTTTCTGCCATCAAGAGCACTTCATTCCCCTGAAGATAAGCGCGCGGATCGGTAATGCGTCCGGTCAAAGCCGAAGCCGCCACCGTGTATGGGCTGGCCAGGAACACTTGGCTTTCGGCGTGTCCCATCCGCCCCGGGAAGTTGCGGTTCGTCGTGCTGATGCAGCGAAGCGGCGCGTTCAGCCGGCCAAACGTGTCGGCCGGCCCGCCCAGGCAGGCGGCGCAGGAGGCGTTCTCCGTCATGCGCACCCCCGCCGAGACCAGCGTATCCCACACCGACACCCCCTCGATCACCGTCTGCTGAAGTTGCCTCACGATCTGGGGCGTCGCCGGCACGCCGAACGTGTCGATGGCCACCTCCCGCCCCCGGACGATCCGGGCAAAAGCCAGAAAGTCGCCGAGCTTCCCGCCGGTACAGGAACCCACATACGCCCGATCCAGGGCGATCCGGCTGCACGCCCGCGCCTGGACCCGCTGGCCCGGATCGGGATGCAGCGCCACCGTGGGCTCGATCCGGGCCAGGTCGATCCTCAGTTCGGATTCATAGCTCGCACCGGGATCGGCCCGCACCGTGCGGTACGGTCGTTCCGTGCCATGCTCGCGCCCGCGAGCGTCCACGAATTCGCAAACCGCCGCATCCGCCTCGAAGACACCATTCTTGGCCCCGCATTCAATCGCCATGTTCGCAATGGTCATGCGGTCCTCGATGGAAAGCCCCGCCACGCCATCTCCGCAGAATTCCAAGGCGCGATACGTCGCCCCATCGAATCCGATCTCGCCAATCAGGTGCAAGATGAGGTCCTTGGCCATGACCCCCGCCGACAGCGCCCCTTCGAGCACCACACGGATCGTCTCCGGAACGCGTAACAGGATGCGCCCGGTGCCCATGACGAACGCGGCATCCGTGTTACCCACACCGGTGGCGAACTGCCCAAACGCGCCCGCCGTGCAAGAGTGCGAGTCCGTACCGATCAGCACTTCGCCCGGCCGAGTGTGGCCCTTTTCCGCCAGGGCGATGTGGCAGATACCGGCGTAACCCGATCCGTACTGGGCCTGAACGGGGTCCGCCCCGGGATCGAAGCGCCATTCGCCCGCAGCATCGCTCACGTCGTAGAAGTGACGTATCCCCTGGGTCCGGGCAAAGTCTCGCACGATATCGACGTTGCGGTTGGCCAGCCCGTCAGCCGAAAAGACGTAGTGGTCGGGGATAATCACCACCCGGTCCGGATCCCACACGCGGGCGTCGGCTCCAAACTCCTGATGGAACACGCCAATGGTCCCCGGACCGCAGACGTCGTGGGTCATCAGCACGTCAACCCGCGCCGGTATCGTCTCTCCGGGGCGAACCCGCTCCCGTCCGGCGGCCTGGGCCAGCAGTTTCTCGGTCAGAGTCATGCTCATGGCGCGGTCGCCGCTTCGATGGGTTCATCCTCGACCCCACCGCCCTCTTCCGCAGCCCCTCCCGACGCCGGCTGCATGCCGGCAGCGATGGCCATCTTGTTCAGGGCGGCTACGTAGGCCCGGGCACTGGCCACGATGATGTCGGTGTCGGCGCCATGCCCACTGTAGGTGCGGCCGGTGTCGTCCTCGGAGCGGATGCGCACGGTCACCTCGCCCAGAGCGTTGATCCCCCCGGTCACCGCATGCACGACGTACTCCTCCAGTCCCACCTCCAGGTCCACAATCTGATTGATGGCGCTGAACACCGCATCGACCGGCCCGGTTCCCGTAGCCGCGCCGGTGGCATATTCCCCGTTTGGCGTCGCCAGCGTGACACTGGCGGTGGGGATCGAAGGACTGCCCGTGGACACATGCACCCCGTGCAGCACATAGACCTCCGGCGGCTGATAGACTTCGTCGGCGACGATGGCTTCCAGGTCCGCCTCGGTGACGGTCTTCTTCTGGTCGGCTACGTGCTTGAACCGGTTGAAGGCATGCTCGACGGCGACATCGTCCAAGTCGGTATACCCGAGCTCCTCCAACCGCTTACGAAACGCATGCCGACCGGAATGCTTGCCCAGGACCAGCTTGCTTTGGGTCAGCCCCACGGCTTCCGGGCGCATGATCTCGTAGGTCGACTGGTGCTTGAGCACGCCATCCTGGTGGATACCCGCTTCGTGGGCAAAGGCGTTGGCCCCGATGACCGCCTTGTTGGCAGCCACCGAAAGACCCGTGCGCACCGCGACCAGATGGCTGGAGCGCGTTAGCTGCGTCGTGTCGATACCGCTGCGCAGCCCATACACCGCCGGGCGTGTGCGCAAAGCCATCACCACCTCTTCGAGCGAAGCATTCCCCGCACGCTCCCCGATACCGTTGATGGTGACTTCCGCCTGCCGGGCCCCCGCCTGCAACGCCGCCAGCGTATTGGACGTAGCCATTCCCAGGTCATCATGACAATGGACCGAGACCACGCACCGGTCGATTCCCGGAACGCTCTCCATGATCCCGCCGATCAACGCGGCGTACTCACCCGGTACGGCATACCCGACCGTGTCCGGAATATTCAGCGTGGTGGCCCCCGCCTCGATGGCCGCAGCCAACACCTCGTACAGATACCCTGGGTCGGTGCGGCTACCATCCTCCGCACTGAACTCCACATCAGCGCAGAGACTCCGGGCGTAGGTGACCATGGCGGAGGTGCGTTGGAGCACCTGCTCCCGAGTCATCCGCAGCTTGTGTTGCAGATGGATGTCCGAAGTCGCAATGAACGTATGGATGCGCGGTTTCGCCGCAGGTTGCACAGCGGTCCATACGGCGGCGATGTCGCCTTCAGTGGCCCGAGCCAACCCGGCGATGATCGGTCCGCCGGACGTGCCCACCTCTCCGGCCACGCACTGCACCGCTTCCAGATCGCCCGGGGACGCGGCCGGAAAACCCGCTTCGATCACGTCCACGCCCAGCCGGGCGAGTTGTCGAGCGATCTCCAGCTTCTCCTGGCCGTCCAGCGTCGCCCCAGGGGATTGCTCCCCGTCGCGCAGCGTCGTGTCAAAAATGCGTACGTAGTCACCACTCATGAGAGCCCCCCTGCCGGGTTACGTTTCTTCAGATCCATTCCCTGCCGCCGTACGCCCCTCCGGCCCCCGGACTCTTTCAGCCTCAGCAAGGCTGGAAGGGAGTCGGCATACCTGTGACGCCGGGCCGTCCCGTCGCGAGCCTCAAGAGGCTGCGGCGATTGCCCGGTCCGGCGCCTTCGATTCTGCCTTGTCCTGCAACCAGGGCATCAACCGGCGCAGGCGACTTCCGACCTGCTCGACCTCGTGGTCCGCTCCGCTGGTCGCCAGGGATTTCATCCGCGGCTTGCCCGCGGCGCACTCCGCCATCCATTCGTCGGCGAAGGACCCGCTCTGGATGTCGGCCAACAGTTTCCGCATGGCCTGCCTGGCTTCGGTGCCGATGACTTTGCTCCCCCGGGTCAGATCCCCATACTCCGCGGTGTTGCTGATTGACGCGCGCATCCCGGTGATCCCACCCTCGTAGATCAGATCGGTAATCAGCTTCACCTCGTGCAGGCACTCGAAGTAAGCCATCTCCGGTGCGTAACCGGCTTCGACCAGCGTTTCGTAACCGGCCCGAATGAGCTCGGTCAGTCCGCCGCAGAGCACCGCCTGCTCGCCGAACAGATCGGTCTCGGTCTCCTCTCGAAAGCTCGTCTCCAAGACGCCCGCCCGACCGCCGCCGATCCCGCCGGCGTACGCCAAGGCTACCCCGTGCGTGTCCCCGGCGGGATCCTGCTGAACCGCGATCAGGCAGGGCACGCCACTTCCGGATTCGTACTGGCGGCGCACCAGATGGCCGGGGCCTTTCGGGGCCACCAGGAACACGTTGGCATCCTCCGGTGGAGTGATCTTGCCGAAGTGGATGCTGAAACCGTGGGCAAAGCCCAGGTAAGCGCCACTCCGCAGATGCGGACGAATCTCCCGGGCGAACACCTCCGGCTGGATCTCGTCCGGGATCAGCGTCATGACCACGTCGGCCTGCTCCACGGCTGCGCCGGTATCGAACACGGTCAGCCCGGCATCCTCCGCGGACTGCCGGGACGCGCTGTCGCAGCGCAGTCCGACGACCACGTCACACCCACTATCCCGCAGGTTCAGGGCATGGGCATGACCCTGTGAACCGTATCCGATCACCGCGATGCGCTTGCCCGCCAGCGCCACGTTCTGAATGTCCTTATCGTGCAGTACCCGCATGTCGAATCTCCCGAAGGGTGTCCCCGAGTTAGGCGGTGCGCCGCTGGCGCCCGCTTCCACTTGTACCGGCCGTGGCCACCCGCCCGACCATCCGCAACTCTTGCAGCTCGACCACATCCACGATCTTCCGCATCTGCGGAGCGAACCGATGCGCCGATGCCTGCGGAGCACCCACCACTACCGTAGCTCGCCCATCCGCCGCCGAGACGTAGCGCACCACGCCGCCCAGGCGCGCAATCAACAACAACACTCTGGACAAGGCGGACATCCGCCGAAGCACCACTGCAAACGTCAACACTTCCATCAGACTGCCTCCACCATGTCAGCCAACGCCGCGTCGGCTGGCACCATCGGGAACACGTTTTCTTCCAACTTGCACACGCCGTGCAGCAAAGCAGGCCCATCGCATCGCCACCAGCGCTCCAGCTCCGTCGCGATCATGTCACGGCGTTCGACCTTGAACGCCGACAGGCCGAAGACCCGGGCCAGTTCAGCAAAGTCCGGATTGTCCGAGAGATCCACCGCGCTGTAGCGCCGGTCGAAGAACATCTCCTGCCACTGCCGAACCAACCCCAGGTACCGATTGTCCATTACCAGAATCTTGAGAGGCAGGTTGCACCCCCGGACCGTCGCCAGGTCGGCGAGGTTCATCTGCAAACCGCCGTCGCCCACCACGCACACCACCCGACGGTCGGGCTCGGCGAATTGAGCGCCGATCGCGTAGGGTAGCGCCGTACCCATCGTGCCCGCCCCCCCCGAAGTGATGAAATCACGGGGACCGGAAGGTCGGACCCGCTGCGCCGTCCACATCTGGTGCTGGCCCACGTCGACGGCGACGATCGGTTCCGTGCCCACCATCGCGAACATGGCGTCGAGCAATTCAATCCCCGACACCCCCGCGCGATCGTCCTCTGATGGGGTCTGCAAACCGCTGCCGACCGCCATCGCTGCCCGGGACCATTCCGTCGCAACGGAAACAGGCTCGGTTTCAAGCACGTGTAACCACGCCTCGAGGGCATCACGCAGGTCTGCACAAACTCCCACGTCGGTCGGGACCGTCTTCCCGATTTCCGACGCATCAACGTCCACGTGAATCACCCGCGCCCCTTTGGCGAAGGTCTCCAGGTTCCCGGTCACACGATCGTCAAAGCGCATCCCCAGAGCGATGATCAGGTCCGCATCCACCACCGCCCGATTGGCCCGCCGTAGACCGTGCATCCCCAGCATGCCCAACAAGCCGGCGTAGTCCGGGTCCGGAGCGCCGATGCCGAGCAACGTAGTTACGACCGGAATCTGGGTGACCTCGCACCAACGCCGAAACGCCGTGGTAGCCCCGGCGATCTTGCAGCCGCCGCCGATGATGCAGACCGGCTTCCGGGCGGAGCGAAGCAGTTCGCAGGCTCGGTGCAACTCCGCGACGTTGAGCTTGGGAGCGGGGTCATACCCGGGCAGCGCATCAACCGGCGTGTAGACCGATTCCGTCCGCCCGCAAAGCACATCCTTGGGCAGATCCACCAGCACCGGACCGGGACGCCCCGACTGCGCGACGAAGATGGACTCCGCCAGAGCCCCGGGCAGGTCATCTATCGAACGCACCAGGAAAGCCTGCTTGGTCACCGCGGTGACCATCCCCAGCACGTCCGCCTCCTGGAACGCGTCCGTGCCGATTCGGGCTGTGGGCACCTGACCGGTCAGACACAGCACGGGGGATGAATCCATCATCGCCGTGCATATCCCCGTCACCAGGTTGGTCGCCCCCGGACCGGAAGTCGCAATGCACACTCCCAGCCGCCCGCTGGCCCGGGCGTATCCTTCGGCAGCGTGGATCGCCGCCTGCTCGTGGCGGGTCAGCACATGCTCGATTGGGGAGTCCAGCAGGACGTCGTACAGCGGCATGATCGCCCCACCGGGGTATCCAAACGCCACCTCGACGCCGGATTCCCGCAACGCCTCCACAACTAGCTGTGACCCCGTTCTGGTTATTGGACTGTCCATCCAAGCAAGCCTTTCGTTCCGCGTCAGGGCATAAAAAAAGCCGACACCCGCAGCAGCGGATGTCGGCACGTTTTTGGGCTTTTCGGTTCTTACCGGCCCGGTGCCTCACCGCTGCGTCCCCGCAGGATCAGCAGGAGTACGCTAAGTACCAGTAGTACTAGATGAATCACCGCCGACTCAGTGCGCAACTCGCCCTGCGCCCCACCCGGCCGAAAACCGACCTTTGGGTCCACGAAGCTAAGCGAGTTGTGACCAGCCGCACACGTCACAGTACAGAACCTCCATCCAAGTCCCGCAATATTATCGACTGCACCCCCGACTTGGCAAGGGGAAAATCATATTTATTGATCCCTCCGCGAATTCGGACATGCGATGCACCGCTCGCCTCAAACCTCATAGTTAAGGTACCCTGGCCGCCCAGATCGCCGGCCCCGTCGATTTGGGCGCGGACCTCGCAGCGTGGTCAGCCCCAGGGGACACTCGCTGCGCCACGATGCCGGGGCACTCACCGGGCCTTCTCAGCCTCCCCAGGCTGGTTTTCAGAAGACCCTCGTCTTGGGGAGTAGGGTCTTGCTGCCGATCGGCCAGGGAGATCGCCCCCTCGTTTCCGGAAGCTGCAAGACCGGCCCCCGCGGCAGACACCTCTGGCCACGGTCTACGAAGTCGGTCGCAGGCGGGACTGAAGCTCTTCCTTGATCCGCTGCATAATCGAGTCTTTGTCGAGCGTATTGAGGAT
>JAAEQG010001478.1 GCA_024231775.1 bacterium | reverse complement strand
GACAACCAGTACGACCACGGACCGATCGTGGTGCAGAGGTCTGTTCCGGTCCGGGCTGAGGACACCGCCGCGTTGCTGGCGGCGCGGGTGTTTGAGCAGGAGTGCATTGCCTATCCCGAGGCGATTCGCCAGCACTTGCGGTCGCTGGCGCGGTCCGATTGAATCGAGGTTTGCGCCAGGTGCCCCGTCCTTTGTTTACCAAAGGGTGGGGGCTTACGCGGTTTGGGCTTGCCGGCCATACCGGATCCTGTTTGAACGTGCCGACACGAGTCCTCTCCGATCCGCGACCGTGGTGGAGCGGGTCAGCAAGATGGGCCGCCCAGCGCAATGGGAAGGACTAGCCGCGGATTCACGCGGATGAACGCGGATGGGGGTGTCCTCCAATCCGCGTTGATCGGTGTGCATCCGCGGCTCCATCAGTCCGATGCGGACTCTGATCGGCAAGCTCAGACGGCGTCTCGCACGAGGTGGAACGCTGAGACGCAGAGAAGAAACGTCGAAAAGTCGAAATGTCCAAAAGTAAAAAAAGTGATTGTTGAAGCGGGCGCTACCTGCCTGGAGATTCGTCAGCAGGCCGGTTGAATCAGCGAGATGGGCCACCCGGCACTGGGCTTGTTGGGTGGCATGGGTAAGCTTTGCTTACCCGTGCAGCGCGCCGATGACTCACGGGCAAACAAGTTTGCCCATGCCACCCGCCCGCTGCCCCGACGCCTCTTATCTTCCAGAAGCCGCCAAGAAGCACAGAAGGTACGGACCTTGCGCCTTTTGCGCATCTTCGTGGTCAGTCTGTCCCCCACCTCGAGATTCGCCTGGAGGCGAATCAACGAGATGGGCCACCCGGCCTGGTCCTGCGGATACACCCGTGGGGGCGGTCAGGTGATGGCTTGGTTGGCGATATCGCGCCTGCAGAAGGCGCCTTCAAACTCTATCTGATCCACAGCGGCGTACGCCTTGCGCTGGGCGGTGGGGATATCGTCTCCCAGGGCGGTTACCCCCAGTACGCGACCACCCGAGCTAATCAGGTACTTGTCCGTCTGCCGCGTCCCGGCGTGGTGGACGAACACGTCGTTCGGTGCTTCGGCGGCTTCGATCCCGGTGATGACCTTGCCTATCCCGTATTCTCCGGGGTAGCCCTGCGAAGCCAGGACCACGCAAACCGCGGGGCGGGGGTCCCACACCAGCTCGATTTCTTCGAGTTTGCCATGCACGGTGGCGTGGAGCAGCTCGAAGAGGTCGCTCTTCAACCGCGGTAGAACCGCCTGGGCTTCCGGGTCGCCGAACCGGCAGTTGAACTCGAGCACCTTGGGTCCGGCTGCGGTGAGCATCAGCCCGGCGTAGAGCACGCCGCGGTAGGGGGTGTCACTGCGTCCCAGGGCGTTGACGATGGGGACCAGAATCTCCCGGTCGATTTGTTGTAGGACGGCGTCTGTGGCGATCGGCGTGGGGCTGTAGGCTCCCATCCCTCCGGTGTTGGGGCCGGTATCGCCTTCGCCCACGGGCTTGTGGTCTTGGGCGGATTCCAGCACGTACAGCGTGCGGTCATCGACCATCGCGAGCACGGAGAGTTCCGGTCCGGTGAGCTTCTCCTCGACGAGTACGGTGCTGCCCGCATCGCCGAATGCCCGCTCGATCATGATGCGTTCCAGGGCTAATAGGGCGTCCGCTGGATCGTCGCAGATGACCACGCCCTTGCCCGCAGCCAATCCGGCGGCTTTGACGACCTGGGGCGTATCGCGGGTGGCTACATATGCTCGGGCGTCCTCGTAGCGCTCGAAGGATCGAGCTTCGGCGGTGGGTATCAGCGCCGAGTGCATGAGATTCTTGGCGTAGGCTTTGTCGCCTTCGAGTCGGGCGGCGGAGGCGGTGGGGCCGAAGACAGGCAGATCAGCCTGCTGGAAACGATCAACGATGCCGGCGCAGAGGGGCGCCTCCGGGCCGACTACGGTCAGGTCGATCCGCCGCTCGGTGGCGAACTTGACCAGGTCGGAGAGCGCCTCCGGCGCCAGCGGGACGTTATCGGCCACCGCGGAGGTACCCCCATTTCCTGGAGCGCAGAAGACCTGCTTGACGTGTGCGGATCGGGCCAGCCGCTCAGCCAGCACGTGTTCCCGACCTCCGGACCCGATAACCAGCACCTTCATGATCGACTCCACCGCGAGAGTGGGAGGTTCAGGCCGGGCACCACGCCAGCCGCGCTGGGATGCTACCGGCTGGCAAGGCGTTTACACAAGAGCTATAGTGCTCGGCCCGTCTGCGCGGTGGACGGGATCAGGATCGAGGCGAGCGGTGCAATATGAGCGTCGAGCTGAGCAGCATCCGGAATATTGGTATCGCCGCGCACATCGACGCCGGCAAGACCACGACCACCGAGCGGATCCTGTTCTACACCGGGAAAACCCACCGGTTGGGGCAGGTGGACGACGGAACCACCAAGACCGACTTTGACAAACAAGAGCAGGACCGGGGCATCACCATCTTCTCCGCGGCGGTAACCTGTCCGTGGAAGGACCACACCATCAACCTGATCGACACGCCGGGCCACGTCGACTTCACGGCGGAGGTGGAGCGCTCGCTCCGGGTGCTGGATGGGGTGGTGGCCGTATTCGACGCCAAGGAGGGGGTCGAAGCCCAGTCCGAGACCGTGTGGCGGCAGGCGGAGAAGTATGCGGTCCCGCGACTATGCTTCGTCAACAAGATGGACAAGCCCGGGGCGGACTTCGAGGCCTCCTTCGACTCGATTCGGGATCGGCTGGGAGCCAACCCGGTGGCGGTGAACATCCCCATCGGCGCGGAGCTGCATCTCGAGGGCATTATCGACCTGCTGCGCATGGAAGCTCTGTACTTCGACCCCGCCCAGCAAGGCCTGCGCGTGAAAGTGGGCGAGATCCCCGGGGATTGGCTGGAGACGGCAGAGCGCTGGCGTCACTCGACGGTGGAAGCCATCGCCGAAACCGCCGACGACCTGATGGAGAAGTACGTTAATGATGAGCCGATCGCCGTGGAGGAGCTGCAAGCCGCCCTGCGCCGAGCGACCATCGCCAACCGCATTCAACCGGTGTTGTGCGGTACCGCTTTGCGCTACGTCGGCGTCCAGCCCCTGCTGGACGCGGTATGCGCCTATCTGCCCAGCCCGCTCGACCTCCCGCCGACCGAAGGCACCGATCCGCGGGACAAGAAACGCACAATCAAAGTGCCCCCCGACCCGAGCGAGCCCTTCGCCGGGCTGGTCTTCAAGATCGTGGTGGAGAAACCGGTCGATCTGTTCTTCATTCGGGTTTATGGGGGGCGGTTGCGCCCGAATAGCCGGGTGATGAACTCGGCTACCGGAGCCAAGGAGAACGTCAGCCAGATCTACCGCATGTTCGCCAAGCAGCGCGAGCAACTCGACGAGGCGGTGGCGGGAGAAATCGTGGCGGCGGTCGGCCCCAAGGCGGCGCTGACCGGGCACACGCTCTGCGACCCCCGGCGGCCACTGCTGTTTCAGACCATCGAGTTTCCCGAGACGGTGATCAGCCGGAGTATAGAACCGGATTCGGCGAAGGACCGGGACAAGCTGGATGATGCTCTGCGGGCCCTCTGCCGGCAGGATCCGACATTCCGGGTGAACATCAACCCGGAGACGAACGAGAAGCTCATGTCCGGGATGGGTGAGCTGCACCTCGACGTCACGGCGCATCGCCTGCGCCACGACATGAACATCCCCATCCGAGTCGGAAAGCCCCGAGTCTCCTACCGCGAGACCATCAAGAGCACCGTCGAGG
The DNA here is from genome assembly GCA_024231775.1 of bacterium. Classification (GTDB taxonomy): domain Bacteria; phylum Planctomycetota; class Phycisphaerae; order UBA1845; family UBA1845; genus JAAEQG01. The sequence continues at coordinate 4,317 of JAAEQG010001478.1, read as the reverse complement.
CGGACGGACGTTTTGAGCGCCAGTTGGCGGGTCGGTGGCACGTAGCCAAAGTGCGCCTGCGCCTGGAACCAGCCGGTGGAGCAGAGGATGCGTCGCACTTCCTGAACGAGCTACCTGAGGGCACGCTGAACGCGTCCTATCTGGCGCCAATCGAAACCGGTATTCGTGAGGCTGCCACCAGCGGTCCGCTATTCGGGTATCCGCTTATCAACTGGCGCGTTGTGCTGATCGGGGCGGAGGAGCATCCGGAGAACAGCTCGGAGCTGGCCTTCGAGAACGCAGCCCGCCAGGCGTTCAACAGCGCGGCCCAGCACGCCGAACCCGTGCTGCTCGAACCGATTATGAAGGTGGAGATCATCACGCCGGAGGAATACTTTGGGGGGATCAGTGGAGACCTGAACGCGCGGCGTGCGGTGATAACGGGCACGGAGGTGCGGGGGAACTACCAAGTCATCGGCGCGGAAGTTTCGCTGGCTGCAATGTTCGGATACGTAACCGATTTGCGCAGCATGTCCCAAGGCCGGGCGAATGCTTCGATGGAGCCCAGCCGATACGGCGAGGTGCCCCCGGAGCAAGTTCGGCGGATGTTGTCCTGAGGAAGCCGGATCTGGTGGGGCGAGCGCGTAAAGTCTCACTTGATTCAGTGCTTTTTTTATTTTTTTCGGTGTGGCGATTGCTTTCTGAGTCAAAAAGGCTAATCTTGCCGGACTCAGGCGTTGAAGTACATCGCCACGAGAACGGTTTTTAGTTCAGCGGTAGTGTAAACGGTGACCAAAGCGACGCGTATCAGGATTCGGATGGAGGCGTACGACCATCGTGCGCTGGATTCCTCGGCTCGGGAGATCGTCGAGCACGCTAAGCGGACCAGTGCGACGGTCTTGGGACCGGTGCCGCTGCCGACGCGAGTAGAGCGGTTCACCGTGCTGCGCGGTCCGCACATTGACAAGAAGTCCCGCGAGCAGTTCGAGATGCGGACGCATAAGCGCGTCATCGACATCTTCGAACCGACCGCGCGGACGGTCGAGGCGTTGAACCGACTGGTCGTTCCCGCAGGCGTGTTCATAAAGATCAAGACGTAGGGATTACCCGGCCAGTCGTGATGGCTGCCTCTGCGTGAGAGAGGCGGCGCCAAGGTACCCTCTTTGACCACAACGAGAACAGCTGCGTGAGCATGATCGCGCAGCGGAGTGTAGTTGGGCGTGATCTCGCGAATGCAGCGAGACCCAGGTTGGGCGGTATTGCCATGATCCCGGCGATTGTCGGTCGAAAAGTGGGCATGACGCGAGTGTACGACGCGGATGGGCGGGTCGCTCCCGTGACCGTGGTGCAGGCGGGTCCGTGCACGGTGACGCAGGTGCGTACCCCTGAGCGCGACGGCTATCACGCGGTCCAGCTCGGGTTCGAGGATGCCAAGCCGCACCGCTCGAGTAAAGCGTTGATCGGTCACGCAGCCAAGGCGGGCACAGGTCCCAAGCGCGTGCACCGTGAAGTACGGTTGCAGGAATCTCCGGATGTCGAGGTGGGCGGCGTGGTCAGCGTCGCCCGTTTTGAAGAGGGAGAGGTTCACTACGTGGATGTCTCCGGCATTACCAAGGGATGTGGTTTTGCGGGGGTGATGAAGCGTCACGGTTTCGGCGGAAAGGAAGCGAGCCACGGAACCGAGCGCAAGCACCGGTCCGCGGGCAGCATCGGGGGTTCGGCCTCGCTGGGTGCCGGTCGGGCAGTGAAGAAGGGCAAGCGCATGGCGGGCCACATGGGCCACGTCCGAGTGACCGCGCGTAACCATCGACTTATCGCGGTGGACAAGGACCACGACTTGTTGCTGATCGAGGGCAGTGTCCCCGGTCCCAACGGTGGTTTGCTGTTCATTCGCCAGGCGAAGTGCAAAGGGTAGGCGGCGATGCTGGAAGTTCCGGTTTTCAACATGGACGGACAGCGCACCGGCGAGGTGGAAATCGACCCCGCGGTGCTGGGAGGTAAGGTGCGCCCCCGCCTGCTCAAGCAAGCGGTGGTGCAGTACCTGGCGAACCAACGGCGGAGCCATGCGGCCAGCAAGAGCCGTGGAATGGTGAAAGGGTCGACCCGCAAGTTGTATCGTCAGAAGGGCACGGGGAACGCACGAGCAGGGGCCGTACGCACTTGCATCCGCCGTGGCGGAGGCGTCGCGTTCGCCAAGGGGCGTCAGAATTACTATCAGGCTCTGCCCAAGAAGATGCGACGGCTGGCACGGAACAATGCAGTGCTCGCCAAAATCACCTCCGATAACGCCATCATCATCGACAACCTGGCCTTCGACACCCCCAAGACCAAGCCGTTCGCTGCAATGCTCAAGGCTTTGGGCGTGGACAGCGGTTGCCTGGTGGCGATCGGGGCGGGGGATCGCAATGTGTGGCTGTCCGGGCGGAATATCCCCAAGACGGAGATACGCCCGGTCACGGACATCCACGGATACGAGATCCTGCGTCGCAAGAAGCTGATCCTCTCGCGTCAGGCTTTTGACGCGTTGCACAGCGACCCGGTGCGGGTCCGCCCGGCGGGTGCCCAGGGCGGTAGCGAGTAGTATTCTGCTATGGATGTTTACCACATAATCAAGCGGCCGCTGGTGACGGAGAAGGGGACTCACCAGACTACCCAGTCGTTTCCGGCGACCCGTTCGCAGCCTGGACGCGGCGGGGCGTATGCCTTCGAGGTCCACCCGGACGCCAGCAAGCCCATGATCAAGCGGGCGGTCGAGGTGATCTACAACGTGAAGGTCGCCTCGGTGCGGACGGCGAACCGGCGGGGCAAGACCAGGCGGGTCCGCTACAAGGTGGGCAAGACACGGGATTGGAAGAAGGCGGTAGTGGTGCTCAGCGCCGACTGCCACATTGACCTGTTCTAGAACAGTGCGAAACCGTACCAGGATAAGTAGTATCCATCGATGGGCGTAAAGAAATATAAGCCGACCAGTGCGGGCCGCCGTGTCGCGTCGGTGAATGACTACGCTGAGCTGACCGATAAGGAAAGCCGCCCGGTCAAATCGCTGACCGAGCGCTTGGTGCGCACCGGGGGACGGAACCACCACGGGGTCATCACCAGTCGGCATCGCGGAGGCGGCGCTCGGCGGCTTTACCGAAAGATAGATTTCCGGCGCAGCAAGGACGATATGGAGGCGACCGTACTGCGGATCGAGTACGATCCGAATCGCAGCTGCCACATCGCCCTGCTGGAGTACTCCGACGGTGAGAAACGGTATATCCTCGCCCCGGCATCTTTGACCCAGGGCGATGTATTGATGAGCGGCCACGGTGTTGAGCCCCGCGTGGGCAACAGCATGCCGCTCAAGTCCATTCCGGTGGGGATGGACGTTCATAACGTGGAGATGAATCCCGGCCAGGGCGGCAAACTGGCGCGTAGCGCCGGTGCGGGAGCCAGGTTGCTGGCCCGAGAGGGCGACTGGGCGACGTTGGTGATGCCCTCGGGCGAGATGCGTCAGGTGCGTTCGGCTTGTCGAGCGACGATTGGCGTCTTGGGCAACGCAGACCATCAGAACCTGCGTCTGGGCAAAGCCGGACGCACGCGTCATCGTGGTCGCCGGCCGCACGTCGGCGGTAATGCGATGAACCCGCACGATCACCCCATGGGCGGAGGAGAAGGGCACCGCAAGGGCGGGCGTCATCCGTGCAGCCCGACGGGGGTGCTGGCCAAGGGTGGCCGGACACGCAAGACACGCAAGAATTCCAACCGCCGGATTCTGCGGCGGCGTAAGAGCAAGCGTTACGGGCAGGTGAGTCTGTCCAGGAAATAACAGGGTGGGGCCGTATGCGGTTCGATGCCGAACCGAACAGCGGTCTGAACGCCGGAACCGTTGAGGATGAGGTGACCTAGGGAATGGCACGTTCTCAGAAGAAGGGTCCGTTCGTAGACGAGAAGCTCTTTCGCAAGGTCATGATCGCGAAAGACCGCAGTGACGCGGCGCCGATTCGAACCTGGGCGCGACGCTGCACCATCGTCCCCGAGTTCGTCGGACAGAAGTTCGAGATCCACAATGGTAAGGTGTTCAACTCTCTGTACGTGACTGAAGACATGGTCGGGCACAAGCTGGGCGAGTTCAGCCCCACGCGGACGTTCCGAGGCCACTCGGGCGGACGCAGGAGATAGGTGAGCGAGGCAGCAGGGACGAGGTAGCCGCCCGATCCACGGACGAGAAGCGCGATGGCGAAGAATACGGCGAAAAGCGAAGGCTGGGCAGCGACGCACCGATACGCACGGATCAGCGCGCGGAAAGCGCGCTTGGTGATGGCTACCATCCGGGGGATGGACTGCGACGCGGCCTTG
>JAAEQG010001477.1 GCA_024231775.1 bacterium | reverse complement strand
CGGCGCGGACCAGGACGTCGGCGAGCACGCTGCCCAACGCTCCACATCCGACGAGCAATACCCGCGCATCCGCCAGGCGCTGCTGGCCCGCCTCTCCGATTTGCGGGAGCAGAACCTGCCGAGAGTAGCGTGCGTCGGCTTTCGGAGACGTGTCGCGCATATCGAACGGACCGCTCATTGCAGGACCGGCTCCGACGGGCCAGAGCGGCGCCGTCAGCTTTCGGGGGATGCTGGTGCCGGCGTTTCGGCGGCTTCGTCGGGCACCTCCAACGCCGCGAGGTCGTTGTACTCGCTCCAGTTGCGGTAACCGGAGTGGATGAACACCGCCCCAAACAGGATGAAGAGCAGGGGGCTGAACTCCGCTCCGGCGATTCGCAACGCCCCCGAGACGCCCAACCCCAGCCCTATCGCAACGCTGGCCAGGGCGTCAAAGAGCAGGGCCGGGCGAATGCCGACCACTGACAGAATCGTCGACAGCAGCATTAGTACGCCGCCGATCTCCAGCGTGTACAGCGCCAGCCATGAACCGGCGCGGAGCCGAGCAGGCCAGTCTGGCGGCGGTTCGGATCCCAACCCGACGTAAAGACCGTAGTAGAGCATGATGGCCGCCGCTCCTGCGGCCCAGATCGCGTTACGCCGCACAGCCAATCGTATGGCGGAGGAATGCTGCGGGGTTGTTGACATACTCGTGCCCTCGTGACCATCGTTTCCGCCGCAGACACCGGCAGGCGTGCGCCGAAACACTCCTGCAGCTAAGCGGGACGCTGCGACTCCGCGTCGTGCTCTGTTGCCCGGACACTGAGGACCGGACAGGGTGCGTTGTGGATCACCTTGTCAGCGGTGCTTCCGAGCAGGACCTGGGCCAATCCGCCCCGCCCATGCGTAGCCAGGACGATGATGTCGATCATCGCCTCGAGCGCGTACGCCACGATCTCCTTGTACGGGCGTCCCAGCAGCACCTTGGTGACCGGGGCGTATTTCATGCCGACCAGATACTGGTCTGCGAACCGATCCATCTGCGCCTCTGCCATGCTGGCGACGTCTTCCACCGCGGGGCCGAGCGGCGTTGTCTCGGGACCCATGGACGTCCAGTATTGGTAGGCTTCGTCCACCACGTGAACGCAGTGAAGCTGGGCGTCAAAACACACCGCCAGTTCGCGAGCGTACTTCAGCGCCACCAGCGATACTTCGGAGAAGTCCGTGGGAAACAGAATCTTGGCAATCTTCAGCCCCACTACGTCGCTCCACAGGCCCCGCGCAAGTTACCCCCAGGACCAATGTTAACCGGTTTGCGATGCTGGTCAACGACTCAGAGGGCCGGCGACGCACCCGGAGGATTACTCCCGCCATATCCGTTGTGCATCCCCAAACGCCATGTGGGCGTTATCCTTGAAACGCGGCAGGGGGCGTCTATGATAGGACCGTAGTGCTGCTGGATGAGGCCCTCCGCGTGGTCCGGTCTTCGGAGGTTTGGTTTGGTGCGTCTCGACGTCATCTCTTCCGGGGATCGCCCGGGTCAGCGCCGGTTACCCCCCTGGTTGAAGCGTCCGTTGCCAGGCGGCGCGGACTTTGTGGTAACACGTCGTATCGTCGCCGAGAGCGGTGTAGCTACGGTCTGTGAAGACGCCAAGTGTCCAAACCTGGCGGAGTGTTGGTCCAGGCGCACCGCGACGTTCATGATTCTCGGACATCGCTGTACGCGCCGGTGTCACTTCTGTTCGGTGGAGACCGCCCGGCCTGCGACTCCCGAGCCCGACGAACCCGAACGCGTCGCCCGGGCGGTTGCGGAGTTGGGCTTGCGCCATGCGGTGATCACCGCCGTAGCCCGAGATGATCTTCCCGATGAGGGCGCCGGGCAGTTCGCCCGCTGCATCCGGGCGATTAAAGACCAGGAACCGGGAGTCGTCGTTGAAGTCCTCCCCGCGGATCTTCACGCCCGGCTGGAACTGATCGAGACGATCTGCGCTGCCGGTCCGGACATCTACAACCACAACCTGGAGATGGTGGAGCGGTTGACCCCGAAGTATCGCCCCCAGGGACGGTACCGACGGTCGCTCGACGTGCTCCGGATGGTGAAGAACGTGGTGCCGGAGTTGATCACCAAATCTGGCCTGATGCTGGGCTTGGGAGAGACCCGCGCTGAATTGGTGCAGGCGTTTGACGATTTGCGTGCCGTCGGGTGCGACGTGCTTACCCTGGGCCAGTATCTGTCCCCCGGGCCTGGTACCGCTCCGGTGGCGAAGTACTATCCGCCCGAGGAGTTCGCGGACCTGGGCAACCTGGCCCGCGCGCGCGGTTTCCTGAGTGTGGCCTCGGCGCCGTTTGTGCGCTCGAGCTACAACGCATCGGAGGTCTTCGAGCAGCTCGTGGGCCGGAGGCCGCTCCGCGGGAGCAGCGAGCCTCGTACGGCGAGCCCCTCGCCCAGCGTGGGGTGCTAAACCATGTCGGTGTTTGACGTACGCCATCAACCCCGAGCCCAGCGGATTATCCAGCGCGCCTTGGCCAGCGGGCGGTTACCGCACGCCTACTTGTTCCACGGCCCGGACGGCGTCGGCAAGGAGATGGCCGCCGAACGCTTGGCGCGGATTCTGCTGTGTGCCCAGCCGAGAACCATCCAGAAGTCCGAACGCGAGACCGAGGGCTTGGGCGGCGACGTAAATCCCGTGCGTGACGCCTGTGGAGAGTGTCGCGATTGCGTCCTTGTCCAAGCGGCTACGCATCCCGATCTGCATCTGGTCTATCGGGAGTTGCACAAGCATCATCCCGACTCGACGGTCCGCAATCGTGTAGCTCGGGACATTGGCGTGGATGTCATCCGCCATTTCGTGATCGACGCCGTTGGGGTCAAACCGGTTCGAAGCCAGGCCAAAGTGTTCATCATCCGCGAGGCGGACCGGATCACCGCTTCCGCCCAGAACGCATTGCTCAAGAGCCTTGAAGAACCCCCGGAGGGCACGTTTCTGATTCTGCTGGCCTCTGCCCTGGATCGCTTACTGCCGACGACGAAGTCACGGTGTCAGCCGGTTCCGTTCGGTCCGCTCAGCACCGAATTCGTAGCGGAGCGCCTAGCTGCGTTGGTCCCGGATCTGGCCCCCGAACAGTGCAGCCTCTACGCGGCGCTGGCTCAGGGCAGCTTGGGGACGGCGGTGCGCTTCGCCGAGGACCAGCTTGACACCTACAATGAGCGAATCACCGACGCCCTGGGAGACCTGGTCTCCGCCGCACCGGTGGCGGTGGCCAAGGGGTGGCTGGAAGACGCCAAGACCCTGGGTGCCCGGTTCCGCGAGCGCGACCCCGGAATCTCGGACACCGAAGCCCAGCGCCGCGGGCTTAAGACGCTCTTTGCGCTGGTCGGTGCCTGGTTCAAAGATGCGCTGCGCATGGCTGTGGGGGAAGGTGGCGCGGTGACCAGCGCCGGCTCGGTGGAGCGGTTGGCTTCGCTGAATATCGCACCTGCTGATGCGGGGTGGGGGATCCGGGCGGTGGTCGAAGCGGAGCGTGACCTCGATCGCAACGCCTCAACTCAACTGGCGGTGGAGGCTTTGGTCATCCGTCTCTCCCGCATCGTGAGGGCGAAGTAGGGGCGTTCCTTTTGGGCGATGCCCCTGAAGGCGCGCCGCCCGGCACAGCAGCACATATCGGGCGTACTGCCAGATGGGCTTCCGCGGGTGGGTGCCGTTCCTCTCGGTCGGATGTGGCCGACCGCCGCTTGACCACCGGGGCGGAGTTGTTTATCCTCCGCGTCCGCCAACGAGCGGGCAGGTAGCTCAGTTGGTAGAGCAACGGACTGAAAATCCGTGTGTCGGCGGTTCAAGTCCGCCCCTGCCCAGTGGCCCTAAGTCGTTGATTTACAGAGACTTGGGGCTTTTTTCTTGCCCTGGATAGAACCCTAACCAAATCAGAAACCTATGTACTTACCTATGTACTTTCTTGGCCGGTCTGGCGTGATGATCGCGGCCCTAACATCGCGGGTTCACCAGAGTGGTTTCTGGTGGACTCAAAGTACCCCTAACCCCTTGTCAATGCTTCCGTTATGCCCTTCTTTGGATGCCCCTGTGGGGCATTCGAAGGAATTCTGGCGGATGTTGCAAGGTCGGATGGGGTTTTCGTTCATGCCGATCCGTCCTGCTTGTTTCACAGGCGATCATTCGCTACATTATCTGAACGTGGATGGTGGTTTACGGAGTAGAGAGAGACGCTTGCGGGCGGGCTCTCTTTTTCATTCTTGACCACGCGGTCATCGGAGAGTCGCCTGTCTTGGGCATTGGCCGGGAGAACACGACGATGACACGTCTTGCGATGATTACTACGGTGGTTCTGGTCTGCGTCTCGGGCGTGCAAGCGGATGTGGTGATGGAGACGGTCCCCGTTGGCAACCCTGGTAATGCGGGAGAGCTTTCCGGTGACGGCGCTGGTGGCTACGGCCCGGATGCCATCGTTGGGGCGGTGGACTACGCCTACAACATGGGCAAGTACGAGGTGACCGCCGGTCAGTACACCGAGTTCCTCAACGCGGTGGCGCAAACCGATACGTATGGTCTGTACAGCGACTCCATGTGGTCCCAAAGTGCGGGCTGCAAGATTCAGAGGACCGGCTTGTCCGGCAGCTACAGCTATAGTGTGGACCCGGATGGGGCGGCCCGCCCGGTGAACAAGGTAAGTTGGTACGACGCCCTCCGTTTTGCGAACTGGATGCACAACGGCCAGGGCAGCGGCGATACCGAGGACGGCGCGTACGACATGTCGCTTGGTTCGAGCGTCGTACGCAAGCCTGGCGCGCTGGTGTTCCTGCCGAGCGAGGACGAGTGGTACAAAGCCGCATACTACGATCCGGACAAGGCGGATGGCGCAGGCTATTGGGACTACCCGACGAGCAGCGATAGCATGCCCGGTCGCGACATGACCGAGGCCGCGAATCCGGGCAACAATGCGAACTACTGGTCCTGGCCAATCATCCCGTATCCCATCGACTCGCCGTATTTCACGACGGTAGCTGGTGAGTTTCAGTTGTCCGACAGCCCCTACGGCACGTTCGACCAGGGCGGGAACGTGTGGGAGTGGAATGAAGCCGTATTCGGTTCGAGTCGCGGGCTTAGTGGCGGGTCGTTCAACGTCAGCGGCAACTCACTCGCGGCCCGCTACCGGAACTGCAACAGCCCGACCAGTGAGTCCGTCGATTACGGGTTCCGAGTCGCCTCCGAAGTCCCTGAACCGTGCAGTTTAGTGTTGCTCGCCCTCGGCGGCCTGTTGGCGATCAGACGCAGACGGTAGTTGTGGGCACTGTGGTGGTGGCGATCATCACTGTAGACGTTCATGATGCGGGCACAGTCTCGATTGTACGCAATGGCGTCAACGCCCTTTGCGTTACGAGCTGTTGGCATGACATTCTAACCCATGTGGGAAAGCTGATAGCAAGTCCAACGGAGGCCGACGTTGCCAGTGATTTGCGTGTCCTTCTTCATCTACTCCTTCGCCTTCGGGCAGGAGTCCACTGCTTCTAAGTTCTTAGGACCACCTATTTCTTGTTTTTCTTGTTCCGCTTTTTCTTGGGGAAGTAATGCCGCTCTATTCCATCGGTTCCGGCTTTCACATTCTCCGGGTAGGGCATGACGTAGTGCTTTTTCCAAACCTCTTGGGCCGCGTCACCCAGGAGCATCTTCACTCCGTCCGCGTCGGTTCCGCGTTTGGCCGTGGTGGCTGCGGACTTGCGGAAGATGCCGAACGAGTAGGTCATGCCGAGTTCACGGAAACGCTCACGAAAGGCCACGGACAGATAGTCGTTCTTGTGGGGCTTGTCGCTCTTCTTGCTCCGTCGATAGATGATGTAGGGTTTGCCGTTATCGTTCGGAAAGAGGAGAGCGTCATCGGAGTTATCCGGGCAAACTTCACGCCATGCCTTTAGAGCCTTGATCGTTCGTGGCCAAAGGGGCGTGCATCGCATCCCCTTGTTTTTGCTTCGCGTGAAGGTCAGAACCATTTTCCTGAAATCAATGTCCGCCCACCGCAACGCCCCACCGCTGCTATCGTCTCCAATGTCCGCGTTGGATAGGGCCGCGTTGAGACTGAGCAAGGCAAGGGCTGAGAACTTTGCATCGAAGGATTTCAGCATCTTGGCGATGTCGGCAGGCTCGAAGATGTCACGGTAGGTCGGATCGGTCTTCTTTGTCCGCAGAATCTTGAGGTACGCGGGGGTCGTCCATCCATGCTCCTCAGCCGCATGACGGAAAGAACCCTTGACTAAGACGAACATCTTGTTGACCGACGATTGGGAAAACTTCCCATCACGGACGTAGCGGTTCAACCGGTCACGGTAGGTTTTGAAATGGTCTCGCGTTAGCTCGTGGATCGGCGTTTGGGGGCCAATGGATTCAAGCCAAGTCGGCATCGATCCTACCGGTGGGTTCTTGCGTACGGCCAAACGGTTCTCCGCGTCACCGGCATGGGATGGGCTGCATTGCTTCCGGCAGTATTCAAGATAGGCCGTCACCACGTCTTGACAGGTTGGGCCGATGGGCGTTTCGTCGTTGCCGCTGCCGACAAGATAACGCGACCGGAGTTCTTCGTACTCCACGAGTGACTCGGTGGTCTCCATGCGGTGACGAACATCATCCGGCAGTCGGGCGATACGGTCGTCAAGGTCGGCGAGAGCCTGGCCGTTTACGGTCTCGACTTCGGCCTTGACGCGCTCAATCATGCTCTTGGCTTCAAAATCTCGCCAGGCTCGATAGGCCGCGTCTTCGTCGTTGCCAAAGTACCGGTACTGGCCACCGATCCGGCGATACCATTGCTGGCGGTTCTTATGCCAAAGCAATCCGTCGAGTCGTTTGGGGCCGCGTTTTCCCATCGGTCTGGCTCCGCGTTCACGAGACAAGCGGACGGTGATTCCGTTGTTCCGAAACCACCTAACATCCGCCAGACCGGGTGATACCGAAACCTATGTACTTGTCAACCGAAACCTATGTACTTGGCCTAAAATCGTGGCTGAGGTGGTCGAAAACGCGGGAAATCAAATGGTCTGAAAATCCGTGTGTCGGCGGTTCAAGTCCGCCCCTGCCCAGTCAAAAACGCCGTCTCTTGCCGCCGACCCCACCTCGGTGGCAGAACGGTAGCTGGGTTCAGCCAGCTGAGGCGGCCCGCAGCTTCGCAACACCCACCGGCTGATCGTTCCGACGCACCTCCTGAATGCCGGGGTCGACTGGCACGCCTCGCTCTTGCTTGCCCTTGGCGAGGGGGGACGTTACCGACGGTCACGGCCGCGTATCGAACCCAAGCCGTCGCCACAGTCTCGGGACAGTCTCTAATCAGAGTCTGACGGGGGAGTGAACAGAACCAGGCTGCTGGTGAATCCGTGTACGAAGGTGGCATTGCCGATGGGGCCGATCTCACCGCCGGCGAAGAAACCAGCCACCGCGCAGTCGGCCATCAGTTCGTTGATGATCTTGATGTCGTGGTTCGGTGTTCCGAACAGGTGGGCTCCGCGTCCGCTGCAACTGAACAGCAGTCCACCGCGCGGGGAGAGCTGGCAGTCCACCACCTGTGATTGGATGAGCAGGCGCATATCTTCGTCGGCGGTCTTGGCGTCGCGAACGTGAAATTGCACGGTTTGGCCTCGGCGGAGGTAGTCACCCACGGCGATGGCTTTGTTCTCCACGAAACCCAGCACGTTACGCACGAGGAAATCACCGGGGGCGTATTGCTGGAGTGACTCGTTGACCACCCGCCCGACGTGGATCCCGCCCTGCATCAACGCCTGGTCGTCCGACGAGGACTCCGAGTAGATATGCTTAAGCACGTCCAACGCCGGTTTGCCGCCCAACTCGGTTATCAGGTTGTCCTGACAACCGGTGATCACATACGCTTCTCCCACCGGACGGCAGCCCTGCGATACGACCGTGGTGATGTCGACCGCGCCGGTCAGCGACACCCCGATCGCTCCGTGACGAAGCACCTGGTCATTAAGGAACAGCCGGGTCTGACCGGGGGATTCTGCTCCGGTAGCCATCCCGCCGACGATCGGTGATCCCGGAAAGGCCTGGTCCAGTCTCCCCAGCAGGTCATCGGCGGGGATTGAGAATGGATCGGGAATGACGATGAAGCCCGGGCGCTGGTCTTCGGGGGCGCCGATGCGCTCGCGCAGGGCTTCCGGGGTGCCCAGTAACTGGAGATCCATGTAGTCGAGGACGAACGGTAGCACCCGCACTCCCGGGAGTTCCGCCACCCAGAGCACCGCGCCGGGCTGGCGCTCGACCTCGCGGTCCGGTCCGATGACGCTCTCCGCAGCGCAGCCGATCAGGTTCCGAGCGTTGAGCCCCCCGTGAACGCTCACCAGCAGCTTCTCGAACTCCGGATCGTAGTGGTGCGAAGTGAACAGGATCGCGAGGTCCGGTTCGTATCCCTCAACGCCCCCGCAAAGCGCATCAGCCGCCTCCAGCGGGTCCGTGCTGTTTGTGAGAGCAGACTTGAAACGCATACCTTTCACCATCTCCGGCGCCATCACCCAGCCGACTCGCCTGCGCCCGAAGCCGCTCCGCCAAGACACTCGTCCCACCGTCAAGACGATCGAGTCGTCCACCTGACAGCGTGTCCGAACCGACATGATATGGTATACCGGGCGTGCGCGGGG
>JAAEQG010001476.1 GCA_024231775.1 bacterium | reverse complement strand
GAGGTGGTGGTGCACCTGGTCGAGGCGTACGTGGCAGGCGGGGCCGATCTAGAGACGGCGGTGCGCCAGGCGCTGACCCACGTCAAAGGGGCGAATGCCTTTGTCTTTATCAGCAGCCGCGAGCCGGACCGGTTGGTGGCGGTTCGCCTGGGCAACGCCGGCGGCATCACCATCGGGGTGGGGGAGGGGGAGATGTTCATCGCCTCCGACATTCCCGCCATCCTGGAGCACACCCGCGACGTGATCTTTGTCGAGGATCGGCAGTTGGCGGTGGTGACGCGGGACGGGGCGCGGGTGACTATGTTGGACGGGGAGCCGGTAGAGACAAAAGTTTACCGCATCCCCTGGGACCCCGTGGGAGCGGCCAAAGAGCCGTATCGCCATTTTATGCAGAAGGAGATTTACGAACAGGCCCGCTCTGTCACCGACACCATTCGCGGGCGGGCCAAGCTCGAGGCCGGTCACGTGCGCTTGGAGAACCTGGTGTTGACGGTGGAGGAGGCGCGGTCGTTGGAGAAGGTGATCATCGTCTCTTGTGGCACCTCGGCCTACGCCGGGCTGGTGGGCAAGTTTGTCATCGAAGCGCTGGCTCGCCTGCCGGTCGAGGTGGACTATGGCTCCGAGTTTCGCTACCGCGACCCGATCATCAACGGGAACACCGCCGTGCTGGCCATCACCCAGAGCGGCGAGACGGTAGACACGCTGGCGGCGATGGAGGAAGCGCGGAACAAGGGCGCGCGGATGTGGTCTATCGTCAACGTCATCGGCAGCCAGGCGATGCGCACCTCCGACGGTTACATCCTGATGCACGCCGGCCCAGAGATCGGTGTGGCCTCGACCAAGGCGTTCACCGCCAGCCTGGTCGATCTCTACCTGCTGGGCCTCTACCTGGGAGAGTTGCGGGGTGTGTTGCCGCCCGATGAACTCCGGCGGCGAGTGGATGATCTGGCGCGCTTGCCCGACCTGGTGGGGCGCATGTTGGAGCACGGCGATGAGTACGAGCGGTTGGCGAACATCTTTCGCGACCGGGAGCACTTTCTCTACCTGGGGCGGGGCATCAACTATCCCATCGCGCT
>JAAEQG010001475.1 GCA_024231775.1 bacterium | reverse complement strand
TGGTGTCGGTCGTGCAGCGAGCCCGACGATGCCCCCGGCCGCGGCGACGGCGCCACCACCAACGACATCCAGGACGCGGATCTCGACACCGACGACCGCGAGGTCCGGCTGCGCGCGGAGCGCGCCGGCGATGGCCCGGGGCGGATCTACACGCTCACCTACCGGGCCACGGATCACGTCGGCAATAGCGTCGAGGAGAGCGTCGAGGTGTCGGTGCCGCACGACCAGGGTAGGTGAGCCTTGATCCACCTTCCCACCTCCCGTAGGGGCGGGCCTCCGTGCCCGCCCCTTCTTGTGCCGTCACCGCGGATCGCGCATGTTTTCACCGCGGCTGCGGACATGCTCGTCGGAGAAGGAGCAGGGTCTCCCGGACGGAAATACCGTCCATTCATACCGCAAATCGACACCTCATCCGATGGTCCTTCCCGGCTGGCGGCTTCCGGGGACCGGCCGCGGGTCCGTGTTGGCGTGGGTGCTTGCTGGTCCAACCGGGAACGGCGTCCGGACACCCACCGCGCGTGGTAGACTGTGAACCGCCGGATGGGCGGCCTCGGAACCTCGGATCCAAGGACACGCCGTGCCGCTCATTTGTTTTGTGCGCCTTGACCAGAGAGGGAGAGACCCTTGCTTGCCGAGATCGAAAGCCTGTTCGAGAGCAACCTGAGTCGAGTTCGGAACATCGTGACACTCTACGACCAGGCCACCGCCGACGGACCCGGTCAAGCCGAGGTGCTGTGGACGGACGTACTCCGCGGCGCGGTCGTGCTCCTGCACGCCTCGCTGGAGGACCTTCTCCGGAGCCTGGCAGCGTGGAAGCTTCCGACCGCCGAACCGAATGCACTGGAATCGATACCACTCGAGGGAGGGGCCGATCCACGCAGAACCAGGTTCAGCATGCCGGAGCTCGCAAAGCACCGCGGCAAGACAGTGGATGAAGTCGTGAGCGCCTCGATCGAGTCCTACCTCGAACGCTCGAGCTATGGTCATCCGGGCGAGATCAAGAGACTGCTGGAAATCTGCGGCGGCGATCGCAGCGTGGTGGACTCGTACTCGCGGTGGCTCGGCCCGATGATGGAGCGACGTCATTGGATTGTCCACCAAGTGGATCGTAAACGTAAAGCAGGACCGGCGGACCAGCGTACGAACCCCTTGCAACGTCGCACTGTGGCGATCTGGATCGAGCAGGTTGAGGATCTCACTAGAACAATCCTGGAGCAGTTTCGTTAAGGAGGTGAAACGGGATGGCAGACGACTTCGGAGAACGCGTCAAGAACATTCTCACCAATGGAGATTTCATCGATCCGCACGTCGAAGTAACCAAACAACACCACCGGTGGCAGCCCCTTGTGGTTACCGAGACCTTTGAAGGCATTGACGAGGCCGAGCGCCAGGCTTTGGTTTGGGATGTCCTGGAGAAGAATCTTACCGAGGAGGAGCATCGCCGGATCGAGTTCGTTTTTGTCATGAGCCCCGTCGAATATCAGGCAGAAGAAGCGGCGTGAAGCGTCCCGATCCGGCGTACCCGTCGAACCACCGAGGGTGGCAAGGGCGAACTTCAGGGCCGATGCCGGCGACCTCGAATGGACGGCGGTGCAACCGTCGTTCAGCCCATCGCCGAGCCTGCTCCTGGCCGGCCTCGACGCCGCCACCACCTACACCCTGAGCGTGGTGCTCACCGATCCCGCCGGCAACGCCGTCACCGTGAGCGGCCTCGAGCTCACCACGCCGCCGGCTCCCGACACCCAGGCCCCGAGCATCTCGGCGCTCGCCGTCGGCCCTGTGACCGACACCACCGTCCGCATCACCTGGCAGACCGACGAGCTGGCCGCAGCAAGAGGGTACCGGCCCATGCCTGCTTTGGCGCGGCGAAGAACCACCATGGATGAGAGGAGACCAGTGATGGCGGGCAAGAAAGTCAGCGCGGTGTCCCGGCGCCAGGCCGGGAAACCGGAAGGTGCCGGCGCTCAAGCATGCCCTGGAAGAGGCGCAAAAGGCACCGTGACCCGCCTCCTGAGTGTTTACGGCCGTAAACACTCGCGCTTTCTGATCCCCCGTACCCGTTCGGCTCACAACTGGGACCCCCGAATCTGTGAAGCACCCGTCGGCGAGTGGTGAGGCAATCTCCCGGGTGGACTGTGCTACGTCAACCACCCCACCGCCTCGCCCGCAAGTCGCTTCCGCACCGCCGCGCTCCCCGACGCCACGCCGTCGGTCCCTCAGTGTGATGCTCACCGATCCCGCCGGCAACGCCGTCACCGTGAGCGGCCTCGAGCTCACCACGTCGCCGGCTCCCGACACCCAGCCCCGAGCATCTCGGCGCTCGCCAGCGGCTCGGTGACCGACACCACGGTCCGCAACACCTGGCAGACCGCCGAGCCGGCCGACGCCGCGGTCCACTACGCCCCCGGCCGCGGCGACGGTGCCACCACCAACGACATTCAGAACGCGGATCTCGGCACCGACGACCGCGAGGTCCGGCTGCGCGCCGAGCGCACCGGCGATGGGCCGGGGCGGATCTACACGCTCACCTACCAGGCCACGGACCACGTCGGCAACAGCGTGGAGGCAATAGCGTGGAGGAAAGCGTAGAGGTGACGGTGCCGCACGACCGGGGGTAGGTGAGGTCAGACGGCTGGCCAGAGACCGGTCGGAAAGCCTTGATCCCACCTTCCCACATCCCGTAGGGTCGGGCCTCCGTGCCTGCCCCTCTTGTGCAATCATCGCGAATCGCGCCTGTTCTCACCGCGGCTGCGGACATGCTCGTCGGAGAACGAGCAGAGTTTCATGACCTCTACCACCGGGCGGCGTTCGCCGTCTAGGGCGACAGACTGAGCCTGCTTGCCACTCCTTCCGGGGCTTGCCTTCATGTGCCGACTGTGGCAGGATGAAGGTGTTACGGGAATCACCCCGGGCTGCCCAAGGGAATCGAGATGACTACCGCCCACACATCGTATTACCGCAGTCAAGTCCTCGAGGAGCTCGATCGTATCCCGCAGGAGTATCTCCCGGCACTGGCCAACCTGGTACGAGCGTTCCGTGAGAGCTTTGGCTTGCCAAGTGCGGAGGAGAGCTTTCGGCAGGGATGGCAGGAAACCAAGCGGGGAGAAACGCGGCCGATCTCCGAGCTCTGGGATGGTATCGATGCCGAATGAGCCGGAAGGCGTCGATGCTCCTATTCGTGTCAGGTTTACGCCGGGGTTCAAACGAAAC
>JAAEQG010001474.1 GCA_024231775.1 bacterium | reverse complement strand
GGGTCCCGGATCCTAAACTGTTGTTCGTGATCCCGCCCAAAGACGCGTACGTTTTGACCTGATGAGTGCATGAACATGAAGAAAGCGGTCCAAACAACGCATTCGGGTGCGCAAGAGATGTGGATGGTGCCCGCGGAATCGCTTTCGACCCGCTGGCGGTGGCGCGCCCTTTGGCTGACGTGCTGCCGCGGCTATAAGACGATCTGGGTAGCGCAAGATGTCGAAGTGGGCTGGTTCGGGCGCCTCAGATATCACACCACCTGGGTGCTCGAGCAACCGGCGGCGGGCGAGAAATCGCTCACGCGGCGAGAGGAATAGCGAGCCGGGAGAGGTTCGGACCGCGTGGGGAATCGTGGGCCATGGAGAAAGAGGCCCCACAGAAGGCGAAAGTATGCGGCGTTGCCGCCTTGGGTTTGGGCAGACTAAAGAAACAAAGGGAAGGGAAAAACGATGTCAGACTATTCTATGCATCTCTCCAAAGCCGCGTGTGGTGTGGTGCTTGCTGGACTTTGGGTTTCCCTGGTCTTGCTGGCCGTGCCGCAAGCGGCGGCCAATGTCGTACCTGGCGCACCGGCTCTCTTGAACACGAATGCCACAACGGACTCGGGGAGCGACTTAACCCCCCGCGTGACGACGGACGGTTCGGGTAACTGGGTGGCGGTGTGGAGGTCGACCGAGAACCTATCGGGGGCGGGTGCAGACGACGACATTCTTGTTGCGCGGTCAACAGACAATGGGACGACTTGGACAGCACCGGGGCTCCTGAACGCCAATGCCACAACGGATGTGGGAAACGACCGCAGGCCTAGAGTGACTACGGACGGTTCGGGCAACTGGGTAGCCGTGTGGTACTCGGACGAGAACCTGTCGGGGGCGGGCACGGACAGCGACATTCTTGTTGCGCGTTCGACGGACAACGGCGCTACCTGGACAGCACCCGCACTGTTGAACACCAGCGCCACCTCAGACACGGGTGGCGATTATAGCCCTACGGTGACAACGGACGGTTCGGGCAACTGGGTGGCTGTATGGGACTCAGTGGAAGACCTGTCGGGGGCAGGAACAGACCGGGATATCTTGGTGGCACGGTCAACCAACAATGGGACCACCTGGACCGCACCCGGCCTCCTAAATACCAATGCAACGACCGATTCATTTCCGGATTCGCGCCCTGAGGTTTCGACGGACGGCTTGGGCAATTGGGTGAGCGTATGGGAATCTAACGAAGACCTGTCGGGGGCGGGCACGGACCACGACATTCTTGTGGCGCGTTCGACGGACAACGGCGCTACCTGGGCGGCACCCACACTGTTGAACACCAACGCCACCTCAGACACGGGCGGCGATCATTACCCTATGGTGACAACGGACGGCTCGGGCAACTGGGTGGCTATATGGGTCTCATTGGAAGACCTGGCGGGGGCAGGAACGGACCAGGACATCTTTGTGGCGCACTCGGTTGACAACGGCGCTACCTGGACCGCACCCGCGCTCTTAAACTCCAATGGCACAACTGACTCAAGCCACGATGCTGAGGCTCAAGTGATGACAGACGGCTCGGGCGATTGGGTGGCCGTGTGGCGCGCGGACGAGAGTATATCGGGTACAGGTACGGACCAGGACATCTTTGTGGCACACTCGGCAGACAACGGCGCATCCTGGGCAGCACCCGCACTGTTGAACACCAACGGCACGACCGACTCTGGGAATGACTGGAGTCCTCAGGTCGCATCGGATGGTTCAGGCAACTGGGTATCCGTGTGGTACTCGGACGAGAATCTGCCGGGGGCCGGCACGGACAACGATATCTTCGTCACCACCTTTTCCCTCGTCCCGGGCTTCTCGCCAACGGCCGCGCTCAACACGAATGCGAACACGGACAGCGCCGAAGATAGCTTCGTCAAGATGGCTTCGGACGATGCAGGCAACTGGGTTGCGGTGTGGCAGTCCGAGGAGGATCTGGGCGGGACGATTGGCGGCGACTGGGACATCCTCGTGGCAACGTCCGCAGACTACGGTGGTACCTGGTCAGCGCCGGCCGCGCTCAATACCAGCGCCGATTCCGACGTCAATGACGACGCCAAACCGGTCATCGCCACCGATGGCGATGGAACCTGGATAGCCCTGTGGCATTCGTACGAGGATCTCGGCGGCACGCTGGGCACCGACGGCGATATTCTCTTTGCCCTGTCCACAGATGACGGCGTCTCGTGGACCGCACCCGCCCCCGTGAATACGAACGCCGCCACGGATACCGGGCACGACGGCAGCGCAAAACTCGCCACGGACGGCCTGGGTAACTGGGTGGCCGTGTGGGTATCGTACGACGACCTTGGCGGCGCCATCGGCACGGACCCGGACATTCTGGTGGCGACTTCTTCCGACGACGGCACAACCTGGACGGCGCCAGCCGCGCTCAATTCCCAGGCCGCGACAGACGCCGCCGCACTGGACTATGCGGTGCACATCGATACCGACGGCGCAGGGAACTGGGTGGTTGTCTGGGACTCGGCCAACGACGCGGTCGGCGGCAACCAGGCCGGTATGGACATCATGGTGTCGCGCTCGAGCGACAACGGCGCCTCGTGGACGGCCATGGCGGTGCTCAACAGCAACGCTTTCGCAAACAGCGCCACCGACACCTACTGCACGATTGCGCCCGACAGCGCAGGGAACTGGCTGGCGGTGTGGCAATGCAACAGCTTTGGCTCGGCGGACTACGACATCCTGGTCTCCCGCTCGACCGATGCCGGCGCCACCTGGTCCGCCGCCGCGCTGCTCAACAGCAACGGTGCATCGGATAGCGGCCGGGATGACTGGGCGTGGGTGACGGCGGGCCGGAACGGACTGTGGCGCTGCGTCTGGTCGTCCACCGAGAACCTCGGCGGGACGCTGGGGAGCGATCGGGACCTGCTGACCGCGTATTCGTGGGACCTCGGCGTCACGTGGACCGCGCCCGAGCCCCTCACGCTGAATGCCTACAGCGATGCGGGCGCGGATGAATGGCCGGTGGCCGCCTGTGACGGCGATGGGAATTGGGTGGCTGCGTGGCACTCAGACGACAACCTGGTGGGCGCGGGCACGGACAAGGACATCTTCTACACCGCCTTCTCCGAGGAGGAAAACGCCCCGTGGCTGGTGAACAGCTACGGCATCGCCGATTCCGGGTCGGACAGCATGCTCGAAACGGCGACGGATGGGAACGGGAATTGGGTGGCCGTGTGGTCGTCCTACGACACCACTTACGGCGGGGGCACGGACGGCGATGTGATGGTGCGGTACTCGACGAACGATGGGGCGACCTGGTCGGCACCCGCCTTCCTGCATGCGGACGCCACATCGGACACGCTACACGACGTGTCGCCCCAGGTGGGCACCGATGGCAGCGGTGTGTGGGTGGCCGTGTGGCAGTCGGATGAGAACCGGCTGGGCGCGGGTACGGATTACGACCTCTTCGCAGCCCGGTCTACAAACAACGGGGCGACGTGGACCGCGCCGGTGCTGGTGAACAGCTATGCCACGAGCGATAGTCAGACCGACGGTCCGGTGGACTTGACGACGGACACCCATGGCCAGTGGCTTGCGGTATGGCGTTCGGACGAGAGTTATGCCGGGTCGGGCGCCGACCGGGACATCTTCGCGGCGCGTTCTTCGAACAACGGCACTTCGTGGTCGACGGCCGTACTGGTGAATAGCTTCGGTACAAGCGATTCGGCCGAAGACGATTGTCCCAGCATCGCCACGGACGCCATCGGGAACTGGGTGGCGGTGTGGCACTCGGCACACAACTACTCGGGCACCGGCACGGATTACGATGTCTTTGCCGCGCGCTCGCTCAACAATGGGGCGACGTGGGCCACGCCGTACCGGGTCAACCAAACCGCGCTCACGGATTCCGGGGCCGATCAGAATCCCCGCATCACTACGGACGCCGACGGAACCTGGGTGGCCGTATGGCAATCCGACGAGGACTACATGGGCGCCGGCACCGACACCGACATCTTCGTGGCCCGTTCGTTGAACGCAGGCGCCTCGTGGACCTTCCCAACATTGTTAAACTCGACGGCCGTGGGCGATACCGGATCGGACACCTATCCCGGAATCGCGATGGATGGTGTTCGGAACTGGGTAGCCGTGTGGGAATCTGAGGAAGACTTGCTGGCTTCGGGCACCGACCGCGACATCTTCCGGGCGAAGTCGGTTGATGGAGGTCTTACATGGTCTCCACCCATCTTGGTGAACACGAACGCCTCGTTTGACAGTGGGACGGACACCCAATCCCGGGCGACGCCCGATGGACAGGGCAAGTGGCTGGCCACATGGCGTTCGAACGAGGACCTGCTCGGCGCGGGTACGGACAACGATTTCTTCGGTTCCTGGTTCACTATCGAACTCATCCCGCCGACGGCGGATACAATCACGCCCTCGACGACCGGACCAACGAACGCGGACAGCATCGATTTCACGGTTGAGTTCAGCGAAAACGTTGTCTTCTTTGACGACGCTGCCGACGTGGTGGTCACCCACACGGGGACGGCCCACACCGGCGTGAGCATCGCCGGCGGCCCGAGTACCTATACCGTCACGGTCGAAGGGATCACCGGGGACGGCTCCTTTACCTTGGCCGTGGACACCGGCTCGGATGTCCAGAACTTGGCGGGGGATCCGCTGGATTCGAGCGTCACAAGTGCGGCGGTGGCTATCGACAACACCGGGCCGAACGCCATCAGCATTACGCCCTTTCCCACTGGGCCGACCAATTACTATGAGGTGTTCTTCGATGTGGTCTTCGATGAGCCCGTGCTGGGTTTCGACTGGGGCTTCGACGTCATTGTTGACCACCCAGGCCTAAGCTATTTCGGGACGCTCATCGGCGGATTCGGCACGGAGTATAGCGTGCAAATGGTGGGTGTTTTGGGCGACGGTTCGCTCACCTTGACGGTGAATACGGCGAGCGACATCACCGACTGGCTCGGCAATCCACTCGAGTCCAGCGTCACTAGCGCCCCCGTCGTGATCGACCATACGGATCCGGAAGTCCTCGCCAT
>JAAEQG010001473.1 GCA_024231775.1 bacterium | reverse complement strand
GGGCAGATGGCGAGGGTTTATCTCACCGACTATATCCGGGCGGTGGCGAACCAGCCGACCGTCATCTTCCTGGAGGACGTCCATTGGGCGGATGACAGGTCTCTCGATCCTATCGACCACCTGGTGACAGCAATCTCCGGCGTCCGGTTACTGGTTGTCTGCCTGACGCGGCCTCAGTTCTTTGAGCGGCATCCGAACTGGGGCGAGGGGTGGGATGTCCATACCCGGCTCGACCTCAAGCCTCTTTCCCGGCGTGCTAGCCAGGCATTGGTAGCCGAGATATTACAGCGGATAAAAGACATTCCCGACGATCTGCGCGACTTGATCGTCGACGGGGCGGAGGGCAATCCCTTCTACGTCGAGGAGTTGATCAAGATGCTGCTCGACGATCGAGTGATCGTGCGCGGGCAGCAGCGATGGCGCGTCGAGCTCGACCGGTTGGCGGAGGTGCGCGTGCCGCCGACGCTGACGGGGGTGCTCCAGGCCCGCCTGGACAGCCTGCCGCGCGAGGAAAAGACGCTCTTGCAGCGGGCCTCGGTGGTGGGGCGGCTGTTCTGGGATGCGACGGTGGCCGAACTGGCTGTTGACGAGACCGACAGAGTCGATCGGGATGAGGTCATCCCCCTGCTGGACACCGTCCGTGACCGGGAGTTGGTCTTTCGGCGGGAGCGATCGACCTTTGAGGGGGCGGACGAGTACATCTTTAAGCACGCTCTGCTGCGCGATGTGACCTACGAGACGGTGCTCTTGAAACTGCGGCGGGTGTATCACGTACAGGTGGCGCGATGGCTAGAGGCAAACGCCGGGGAGCGGCTGGGCGAGTACCTGAGCCTGATCG
>JAAEQG010001472.1 GCA_024231775.1 bacterium | reverse complement strand
CGGCGCGGCATAGCACCCCGATCGGACCGCCTTGCCGCTCGCGGCCCTCCGCTCTGGTACTCGGCATCTGCTGCCGCGCCAGGGCTGGAATGCGCCTACAGTACAGTATCTCGCCGTGAAAGTCCACGGGGTCTTCCAGGTCACCAGCTCGTCGTTGAGGCCACGACTTCCCTCAGAGCCGGTCACCAGGACTCCGAACCGCCCCCGCTACCAGCTGGCCCTTGCTTTCCTGGACATGCCGGACGTCGCGGGACGGTTTCCGGGGCATTCGGTGTTGAAGCCATCCTCGAGGCGAACGGCATCGAGCAGGCGGTAGCTCCAGCTGTCCAGGGCCTCGATGTCCGCGCGGTCGCCCCCGGGTGAAGTAACTGGTCGAAGAGGTAGATGTCGCTCTGACCGAAGTGGAAAGCGAGGTTGGACATGGCGGTAAGTGCGGTGCGTGATGTGCAGGTGCCACCTGAATCTTTCGGGACGGGGGGACATCAGATGATGGATGTAAGGAGCCGAATCGCCACCCGGGCGACGACGATCCCGGCGCCGGCGTAGCCCAGGACGGGCAGGATCACGCAGAGGCGGTCGAGCGCCCGCTCGTCCTGTTGACGGGCGGCGCGCTCGGTCCGGGGCTCGGGAACGGATCTGATATTCGGTCAATCGGCGGGACGCCCATGCTACGATCTCCG
>JAAEQG010001471.1 GCA_024231775.1 bacterium | reverse complement strand
GACCACGGGATCAGGAACCTGGACTGGTTCACAACGCTGGGCGCAGACGGCCAGGACCAGGCCGTAGAGCCCGGCAACCCGAACATCCACTACGGCGAGTTTCAGCAGGGCTATATGTTTCGGACCGACCGGATCACGGGCGAGGCAGTGTACATCCAGCCCCAGGCCCGGGAGGGCGAGCCCTTCGAACGGTTCAACTGGGACGCGCCCATCGAGGTGAGTTTCCACCAGCCGACCCGGATCCTCACGGGTTCGTACCGGGTGTGGCGGAGCGACGACCGGGGCGACAGTTGGACGCCCATCTCCGGAGACCTGACCCGGAGCCAGGAGCGGGTTGAGCTGCCCATCATGGGGCGCGTCCAGAGTTGGGACGCAGCCTGGGACGTGGGCGCCATGTCCGTCTACAACACCGTCACCTCCATCGGCGAAAGCCCGCTGGACGAGAACCTGATCTACGCCGGAACCGATGACGGCCTGTTGTCGGTGACGGAGGACGGCGGCGAGAACTGGCGCCGGATCGAAGCGGGCGAAATGGCGAACGTGCCGAACCTTGCCTTCGTGAACGACGTGAAGGTCTCCCACCACGATCCGAACACCGTGTTTGTGGCGCTCGACAACCACAAGAACGGAGACTTCTCGCCGTACCTGGTGAAGAGCACGGACCGGGGTCAGTCGTGGACGTCGATCGCCGGAGATATCCCGGACCGTCACCTGGTCTGGCGCGTGGTGCAGGATCACGTGAACCCGGACCTCCTCTTCGCCGCCACAGAGTTTGGAGTCTTCTTCACTGTGAACGGCGGTGACACGTGGACCGAGTTGCCCGGCGCTCCCACGATCTCGTTCCGCGATATCGTGATCCATCGTGAGCGAGAGGACCTGGTGGCCGCGTCGTTCGGGCGTGGGATCTTCGTTCTCGACGATTACACGCCGCTCCGGGAAGGCGCCGACGGCCTCGCCGGCGAGGCTGAACTATTC
The DNA here is from genome assembly GCA_024231775.1 of bacterium. GTDB lineage: Bacteria > Planctomycetota > Phycisphaerae > UBA1845 > UBA1845 > JAAEQG01. Next base: position 210 of record JAAEQG010001471.1, on the reverse strand, counting down.
GACACGCGGCCGGCTCTATGGTACCAGCCAAAGGATGTCCAGTATGGTCAGGGAGCTGACCAGTGGACGGCCGACAACCCGCCGTTCGGTGCTGTGTTCACGTACTGGCTCCGGGATTCCTATCAGTCGCTGGAGGACGAACGGAAGGCCCGGGAGAAGGAGATCGCCGAGGGCCAGGACGTTCCGTTCCCCGGCTGGAGCGCGCTCGAG
>JAAEQG010001470.1 GCA_024231775.1 bacterium | reverse complement strand
CGCTGCGGCGGTCTCTAGCGGCGGGTCGAGTTCGATTGGCTCTGGCAGCGGTTGTTCGTTCTCGGCGACGACGACGTCCTCCGGCGCGGTGATGTGCAGCTCGGTCTGGTTCGAACGCTCGCGCACGCGACCGTGAACCGTTACCCGGTCGCCCATCTCCACCTCGACCGGGTTCTCGCCGCTAAAGACGAACAAGCCCTCAGAGGTGCTGGGGTCGCCGTCCGACTCTGTTCCCTGGATCCAAAAGCCCTCCAACCCCGGAAAGACGCCGGTGACGATGCCCTCGGTGTCCACAAAGCCGAGTTTGTAGGGCGAGCTAAAGCCCGGCCCCTGGATGGCATACACGGGCACGCCCTCGCCGATAAAGGTGAGCAGCGGCAGGCCGGTCTCGTGCAGCGGCCACTCGTTCGCCCAGGCCGCGTATTGTTCGACGGCGATGGTCCCCACCTCGCCGGTGACAACGGCGGAAAAGTGGACGGTTTGGCTCTCGTGGGCGGGCAGCGTGGGGATCGTCCAACTCAGCACGCCGCCGTCCAGCACGCCCCCGTCGGCGACGGTTCCCAGAACGACCTCCCCGGAGGGCAGAGTGCTGGTGATCGCCACATCGGTGAAAGGCTCACCGGTGTGGTTAAAGACGGTGATGGTGTAGGCGAGCGTGCCCTCGGGCAGGACGTTGTGGGGCGCGCGGGCCTCGATTGCCAGCACGGGCGG
>JAAEQG010001469.1 GCA_024231775.1 bacterium | reverse complement strand
GTCCAACTCGCTGAATCTCTGCGACATCCATGCTCCGCTCCTGCCAAAGAACGCAAATCGTTTCCATGACAGAAGTTATCGAACCGCAAGCCCCGTTTGCTTGAGCTTACTTTGCGCTGTAGTGCTAATCTGAAGTTCGTTACAACCTCAGATGAGACCAGCATGTCCGCCTTCCTGCGACCCCAGGTACGCTTCCGCCGGATGAACCCGTTTTTGCTACAGTCAGTTTCGCGGCGGCCAAACAATCAAAAAGCCTGTCGCTAACTCGTGTAACGACAGGCACTTAGAATAGCGGGGGCAGGACTCGAACCTGCGATCTCCGGGTTATGAGATCACACAACCCCGAAATCACAAGTCCTTGCCACCACGTGAGTTACGCGTAAAGCCTTTCCACCTAAGCGACAACCGAAATCCGCATGTTGCGCATGTCGTGCATGTTGCGCACGAAAATGCCCACAGTTTTACGACAGTCCGAAGTGGATCATAGCGCCTCCGGTCAGTTCGCACAGCCGACCAGAATGCGCTGCGCGTTCGTGTTCAGTCTCCCGCAGATGAACACCGGTCTGCCCGGACTGGATTCTCAGGAACGACAGCGTTCCCCAGCCCGCACGCAACCCGGATGGCGAGAGCTCGCGCATGAGAGTGCAGAATGTCGGTGTGGGCAGCACGGCTACGCGCGAGTTCCGGTCACATGGCTCGTCGTTGCGCGTTAGTGCAGTATGGCCCAAGCGGCGCCCCAACGAAGGCGATTCGGTCTTCGGCGGGCGGATCGTCTTGACCAACTCATAGACGGCCGACTTGCCGCTGGTGCAGCCCAGGCCGCGCAGATGGCTGAGGATCTCCACTGTGGGCAGTGCCGGATCCTCTTTCAGGATACGCTCCACATGATCCTGGAAGGCTTGCACCGTACTCGGCCGCCCAACGCCTCGGGATGCGGGAGTGGCCCCCCCGGCTGGTGAAAGACGGCTCCTTGAGCACGTCTTGCACCGAGCGTTTCTCTACGCCGACGGTTGCGGCGATCTCTTCCAGCGTGCGTCCAGCTTCACGGAGTGTCCGAATACGCACCCGGTCGAGCATACTGATCATCCTCCTTATCCCTCGCGGGGAGAGCCCTATTGCTCCCCGCCTTCGCGAGGTGACGCTACCGGAAACCACATCCCCAAAAGTGGCAATGGTCTCCGGAAAGGAGGTGGCAATATCTTTCGGAACCCGCAGAAACCAAATGGCTCCCAATCCGCCACCAGGAAGGCGCGGCCACCCCGGTTGCTAGCACCCTTGAACCACGCCTTCCAACTCCCCGCTCGACACGTCCATCTCCGCCTGGATGGGGTTTTCAGGAACGACAAGGTCGTATTCTCGACCGCCGGCAACACGGCCGAATCGGCGCATAGGGCAATTCCCTAGGTCATTTGCTAATTGTGCTCGCGCCCCAGGGTGCGTATACGACAACAGAAGCCATTGCTGAACGCTGGTCGTGAGTGGCCAATCTGGGCGGTAAGCGGATCAGTGGGCAAACTGATGGTGTAGGCGGTTCCACGTGCTGACCCAAACGTGTGTATACGTTTTGAGGGCTGTGACATACATCACGCAACATGGCGGCAAGAACGCGGTACTGGCCCGTGACATTGCTTCGCGAGCCAGCGTCCCGCATGAGTACTTGCAGAAACTCCTGACGGAACTCGTTCGTAACCGGGTGCTGAGCAGCGCCCGCGGCATCGGTGGAGGATTCAGGCTTAGCAAGCCACCCGACGAGTTGCGACTGATTGACGTCATCGCCCCGTTCGATGATGTTCTTGGCCGGTTGAGTTCGCCGTTCGAGGACGTTAGCCTGTTGGAGTCTCCCTCTGCAGTGGTGCTCGAGCGCTGGGATAGGGTTGTCGACGCCTACAGGTCGTTCCTCGAGGAAACGACGCTGGCTGACCTCGCGGTCAGCACTACCGGCCCGGGCGAATCCGGCAACGAGATTGTTGGCGACGCCGAAAACGGACGTGTCGGCTGACAGGTCGAAAAATGACGAGTTGTCCTGGAATCAACGTAGAAGTCGCAGCCGCGGACTACTGGCGCCGACAGATCAAGTGTCAGGACGCCTGCCCGGTGAACACCGACGCCCGCGGCTACGTGCGGGCGATTGCCCGCGGCGACTTCGAGGAGGCCTACCTGATCGCACGGGGTCCGAACCCGCTGGCGAGTATCTGTGGTCGGGTGTGCGGGGCACCCTGCGAGGCTGCCTGCCGGCGGAAGGACCTGGACCAGGCGGTGTCCATCCGGGCACTCAAGCGGTTCGCAGGGGAGCGCTGGGGGCCGGAGGCAGACCGCGTCAGCCCACTCGACATGCTTGGTCGAGTACTGGCCAGCCCTGGACCGGGCCAGTGCAGTGGCACAGAGGAACTCGTCAGCCTGCGGAGGTTACTCCGCAGGCTGGACGCGCCGGCGCCGACCGGACCGCGCGTGGCCATTGTCGGTTCCGGCCCTGCGGGGTTGGCTGCCGCCCACGATCTAGCGCTTCTCGGCTTGTGCCCCGTGGTATTCGAGATGGAACCGGTCCCGGCGGGCATGCTGGCGCTGGGCATTCCGGCCTACCGCCTGCCGCGAGAGCTGATTCAAGCGGAGGTGGAGGTGATCCGTGCGCTGGGTGTCCGGTTCGAGTGCAATGTGCGCGTGGGCACGGACGTCAGCATGGACGAATTGCGCAAGGAGTTTCCGGCGACAGTTATTGCCGTCGGAGCGAAGTACTCGCGGAGCCTGCCGATTCGGGGCACCGAAGGGCCGGGAGTACTCGGCGGGGTCGAGTTCCTGCGGGACGTGGCCCTCGGTGAGCGCACCGCCCTCGGAGAGCGGGTCATAGTCATCGGGGGCGGTAATGTCGCCTACGATGTAGCCCGCTCGGTCATACGTCAGGCGGAGATGGACATCTCTCGCACCGCGCTGCGGCAGGCCGGCGTTCGCGAAGTCAACATGGTGTCGTTGGAGAGCCTCGAAGAGATGCCCGCCGACGATGTCGAGATCATCGAGGGGGACGAAGAGGGGGTCCGGCGTCATCATCGTCTCGGGCCTAAGGAGATCCTTCGCGACTCCGGCGGACACGTTCGTGGAGCCGTGTTCCAACGCGCCGTGCGCGTGTTCGACGAGACCGGGCGCTTCGCCCCACAGTTCGACGAGAGCGACACCGTCACGATCGACGCCGACACCGTTCTCTGGGCGATCGGCCAGCAGTCCGACCTCTCGTTCATACCCACGGATAGCGACATCAAGCTCACCGATCGGGGAATGATCGAGTGCGATCCCGAGAAGACGACGACGGTGGCGCGTGACGTGTTCGTAGCGGGTGACGTCGCCACCGGCCCGAGGTTGCTCATCCATGCGGTAGCCAGCGGAAAGCGGGCGGCCCGAGCGGTGCACCACTTCCTGACCGGCAAAAGCATCAAGGCCGAGCAGGTCACCATGCACCTGTCGATCGCGGACTACGAACGCGAAGCGGGCTACGAAACGCAGGCGCGCGTGCCGGTCCCGACTCTCGAACGCGAGCGGCGTATCGCCTCGCAGACGGCCTCGGTGGAGATGGGCTACACCAAGGAGTTGGCTTGCCGGGAGGCGGGACGTTGCCTGGACTGCGGCGTAAACACGATCTTCGATTCGGACAAATGCGTGTTGTGTGGCGGTTGCGCCGACATCTGCCCCGAGCTGTGTCTGCGACTGGTATCGGTGTCGGGCTTGACGCACAGTCAACAGCTCGACAACCTGCTCGACGCCCGGTACTCGCCCGAGGAGCTCTCTGGCGCATCCGCAATCATCAAAGACGAAACCAGGTGCATCCGGTGCGCGCTGTGCGCCAAGCGCTGCCCGGTCGGCGCGATCACCATGGAGCGCCTGACATTCGCAGGCACATGGGTTGAGGCTTGACCATGAACCGAAAGCACACTGAGACCAATGCGGCCGGCGACTCCGAGCAGAATCAGCCCGCCTCGTTGACGGAAAGCCCGCGGTTCGCGCCTCCGAGGACACGCCGGGATTTTCTGGGACTGGCCGCGATCTGGACGGCTGTCGGAGCGTGCGCAGCGGCTGTTGTTGGCGCCATGCGTCTACCGATGCCGGCCGTCTTTCCGGAATCGAACCCCAAGGTGAAGCTGGGGCCGCCGGATCAGTTCAAGATCGGATCGCCGTCCTATCGTCCAGACCTGAGCCTGTGGGTCGTGCGAGACGACGCCGGACTCTACGCCATCTCTACGGTGTGCACCCACCTGGGCTGCATCGCTACGCGCGAGGAAGACGGGAGCTTCAGTTGTCCGTGCCACGGCTCTGAGTTCACCGCGGAGGGCAAAGTAACCGGCGGCCCGGCGCCGAAAGGGCTGAACTGGCTGGCGTTGAGCCTGTCTCCGGACGGACAGTTGGTGGTGGACAAGGTCAACACGGTGAAGGCGGGCGCTCGCTTCCAGGTGTAACGGATTCGTTCAGGAAGAGATCATGGCCCAAGCGGAAACACAAACAACGCCCCGAGAAACCGAGCGGTCAGGCTCGGGGCGCAGCGCGATCGGCGAGTACCTGGACAACCTCAGAGCGGTGCCGCGGACGTTCCTGGGCTCGGTGGTGAGGCACGGGCCGCCAACGTCTGATCGGGCCCGTTCGCAGGTCGTAGCCAACAACTTCTTCCTGCACGTCATGTCGGCGCGGACGCACCGACACTCTCTGCGCTTCGCGACCACTGCCGGGCTGGGCATCATCACTTTGGCGCTGTTCATTCTGCTAACGGTGACCGGCATACTCCTGATGATCTACTACAAGCCGTCGGTCGAGTCGGCCTACAACTCGATGAAGGATATCTCCTTCGTAGTGCCGACCGGTCGATTCATGCGGAACATCCATCGCTGGTCGGCCCACGCCATGGTGGCCTGCGTCATCCTGCACATGGCCCGCGTGTTCTACACCGCCGCTTACAAGAAGATGCGTGAGTTCAACTGGGTGGTAGGCATGGTGCTCTTCGTGCTCACTCTCCTACTGAGCTTCACCGGCTATCTGTTGCCGTGGGATCAACTGGCTTTCTGGGCAATCACGGTCGGTTCGAACATCGCCCAGTCCCCACAGGAAGTGACCGACGTGCTGGGGGTCACGCACTACTTCGACCCGGGCGGTTTCACCAAGGAACTGCTGCTCGGAGCCCACCACGTCGGGCAGGAGGCTTTGACCCGCTTCTACGTTCTGCATGTGATTGTGCTTCCGCTGGCGTTGACGGTGGTCCTCGCCGTCCACTTCTGGCGGATTCGCAAGGACGGAGGGCTGGCCCGTCCGGCTGAAGCCGTACCCGAGAGTCCACCCGGACGCAACGACGACGGTTCGGTCAAGACCTGGGGCCTGATGGGCCTGATGAAAGGACAGACGCCGGCGGTGGACAAGGAGTTGGCCGACACGGTTCCGGCTTGGCCGAGGCTTATCTACGCGGTTGGTGCGCTAGCGATGCTCACCACCGCAATCATGCTGGCTTTGAGTTACTTCGTGGACGCGCCGCTCACCGAACTGGCCAACCCCATGGTTCCGGAGAACCCCGCCAAGGCTCCGTGGTACTTCCTCGGACTGCAAGAGCTGGTCGGCTTCTCCGCGTTCATGGGTGGCGTCGGGATTCCCACCCTGGCGGTCATTGGCCTAGCCCTGATCCCCTACCTCGATCGCGAAGAGGAGGACATTGGGCGCTGGTTCAGCGGTCGCCGCGGACGGCGTACCGCCCTTCTCAGTCTGATCTACACCCTGGTGGTCACCATCGGCATGCTGGTCTTGACGGTCAAGCTGGCGTGGCTACGCGAATGGTACCCAGACATTCCGCAGTGGGTGATCACGCTGGTTAATCCGGGCACGGTGCTGGTGACGCTGTTCGCCGTCTGGTCGATCACGACCGTAGTGCGTACGAATTCGACGCGGGCAGGCGCGATTGCGCTGTTCACTTGCTTTCTGGTATCGTTCACCGTGCTAACGTACTTCGCGACGGTTCACCGTGGGCCTAACTGGGACTTCTACTGGTGGCCCAGTCAATGGCCCGCACATTGAGGCGACCATGGATAGCGCACGCCTAAGACATCTGAAGATCATTCTGCTGGTGTCGTCTGTAGTCACCTTGGTTCTGCTGCTGCTATCGGCGTACCAGGAGCACTTCGCCGGAACGTGGCGCGGCCATCAGACCGCTTACCGCGCGCAGGCCGTGGCGCACGCCTCGACGGATGCAACTCGCGCCGCCGCCCAGGCCATGGGGATCGGGCTGCGGCAGGTGTTCCTCCCCGCGCTGGACCGCGTGGACCGCTGCACGACCTGTCACGTCGGCATCGACGACCCAGGCATGGCCGACGCGGATCTTCCCCTTCGCGTTCACAGTGGTGACGTCTTCAAGCATCACCCCGTTGACAAGTTCGGGTGCACGATCTGTCACGACGGCCAGGGACGGGCGGTGGAACTCGAGGCGGCACACGGCGACGTCGCCCACTGGGACAAGCCTCTACTGCGCGGCACTCGAGTCTACACGAACTGCTCGCGATGCCACTACGAAGCGGACCCCTTTGGGGCTGAACAGGACCTCCACGCCGCCAGTGGCGAACCGAAACCGCTGGTGGCGGCGGAGCTGAACGCGTCCCTGCCCGGCGAGGATCGCCCAAACGCGACCGCACTGGCGCGCGGCAAGCGACTTCTGCTTAGCTCAGGATGCCTGGGCTGTCACCAGTACCGTGGGCGCGGTGGCACACTCGGCCCGGACATCACTTATGTTGGTGACCAGACCGTCCACGACTTCGACTTCCAGCATGTCCACGGCGAGCGCACCGTGGAGCAGTGGCTTATCGAACACTTCAAGCATCCGGCGGAAGTATCGCCTGGATCGCTCATGCCCGAGATGGACCTGACCGATCAGCAGACCCTCGACCTGACGCTGTATCTGCTGGGCCTGCATCGCAAGAGCATGCCCGCTGAATACACCCCGGTCCCCCCGCGTCTGGAGAGCGCCCCCGCGTCTGGAAAGCAGTTGTACGCCATCTTCTGCAGCGGCTGCCACGGCGGCAACGGCCACGGCAGCACGGTTCGCGAGGCTGGCGAGATCAGAGCTATCGATGCTCCACCCGAACTCATGGTGCCATCCTTGAACCACGCCGACACGCTTGCGGTAGCAAGCGACGACTACCTACGGTCCATCATCACGGGTGGTCGGCACGGTACGACCATGATCGCCTGGGGACTCCAGGGCGATGGCGGACTGCGCGGTGATGAGATCACGGCATTGGTGGAGCACATTCGGTCCTGGGCACCTCCTCCTCCCGACCGCCTGGCGATCAGTCATAAGCGCGGCGACCGGCGCGCGGGAGAGGCGATCTACACCCGGAACTGCTCCGCTTGCCACGGGCGTCGGGGTGAAGGCGGCATCGGCGTCAGTCTCAACTCGCCGAGCTTTCTAGCCATCGCCTCCGATGATTTCCTGGCTGCAACGATTATCGATGGACGTCCCAACACGGCTATGCCCGGTTGGCACGAGCTCGATTCGCAGCAGATCAGTGACGTTATTGCCTACATGCGCGGTTGGCAGGCATCGCGCCACGATCGCGAGACAGTGTTGCGGTTGGCGGCGGTCCGGGCGGGCGACCCAGCACCAGGAGTCAGTGCGCGGGTGGGGCAAACGCTGTACCAGGCCAATTGCGTCACCTGTCACGGAGCGAACGGCGAAGGCGATCTCGGTCCCTCACTCGCGACGCAGGAGTTCCTGACCGTGGTCGGGAACGACTACCTCTGCGATACGATCGCGCGCGGCCGCAGCGGCACGGGCATGCCGTCCTGGCGGCATCTCTCCAGCGCGGACGTGGCTTCGCTCATAGTGTTCATGCGAACTTGGCAGAGTCAGGACTCCCGCACCTTGCCTTCGGATACGATCGTGGGCGATTGGGACACAGGACGTTTTCTGTATCAGGGAGCATGCGCGGGGTGTCACGGCGAGGACGCCGAAGGTGGCGTCGGCCCGCAACTGAACAACCCCGAGTTCCTGCGCATCGCCACCGACGGGATGCTGCGCGAGTGGATCACCCACGGCAAGACCGCCACGCCGATGCGCGGTTTCCTCAAGGGCGGCCAGGGGATGGTCGAGCTGCGCGCACGCCAGATCGACGACCTCGTAGCCTACCTGCGTTCGCTCGAGCGGCGATCTCGGGTGTCAGTGGCCAAGCGACCCAGCGGCCGCCCGGAGTTGGGGCGGTTGTGGTATGCGGTGAGTTGCGCCGCCTGCCACGGTGAGTCCGGCGAAGGGTCCAGCGGCCCGGCGTTGGCTAACCGAGGGTTCCTGCGTGCGGCGTCCGACGGCTTCTTGATGGCGACTCTGGCCATGGGACGCGACGGTACCGAGATGCGCCCGGTCAAGAAGGGGGCACAGTCCATCCTGTCGCTCAGCAGCGACCAGTTGAATGACATCGTCGCGTTACTTCGTTCCTGGGAGCACGACCCACCGCAAGAGGGTGTCACTCACCGTTATGTCGTACCGTGGGACTTGGAGCGCGGGCGGCGCCTCTACGAATCCAACTGCGCCGGGTGCCACGGGATCAACGGCCAGGCGGAGATCAACGACCCCGGCCGGCTCTCAGCGTGGGCACCCAACCTGAACAACGAGGGCTTTCTCGCCGCCGCGACCGACGGCTTTCTGCAAGCGACGATCGTTCGCGGTCGCGCGGGAACGGCAATGCGACCGTTTGGTCACGGTAGCCAAGGTCTCGTAGACTTGTCCTCCGACGACATCGACGATCTGGTGGCGTACATCAGACGCTGGTCGACAGAACCAGGGCTCCCCATGACCATTCCGGCGGAGATCAAGGCAGCAGCGCATCTACCACTGGCAGCCGCGGCAATATCACGCCCGAAACAAGGAGATTGAACCATGAAACGCCAACGAGGACGGGTGTACTTCGATAGACGACAGTTCATGAAGATGGCTGCCGGAACCGGAGTGGCCTGCGCCGCTACGCAACTGCTGCCCGAGGAGTTCATTCAGGCGGCAAATGCGGCCCCGGATAGCCCGGCGGGCGGGATCCGCTTGTTGCAGTCAGCCTGCCCCTACTGCGGCGTCGGATGCGGTACGCTCATCAAGGAGCAGGACGGCAAGGTCGTCGGTATGGTCCCGGACAAGAAGCATCCGACCAACCGGGGCATCCAGTGCATCAAGGGACTCAACGCCCACGAGCCAATCTACGTCGATCGACTCACCAAAGTGCTGGTCCGCAAGGACATGAGCGACCCATTGCGCGGACACGTCTCAGCCACGAAGGGACGTTTCGACGAGGACGTCTTCAAGGAAATGCCCTACGAAGAGGCCGAGGAGCTGGTCGCCGAGAAGATTGCCGAGATCATCAAGCAGGAAGGTGGCAACAAGATCGGCCTGAACGGCTCGGGTCAGTTGACCATGGAGGCACAGTGGATCGAGAACCAGCTCATGAAGGGCGTGATCGGCAGTAACTCGATCGAAGCCAACGCCCGTATGTGCATGACCTCGGCCGTGACCGGGTACTTCCACTCTTACGGTTCCGATGCTCCGCCGACCACCTATGAGGACATCGAAGAGGCCGACATGGTCACCTTCTGGGGACACAACGCCCGCGAATCCCATCCCGTGTTGTTCTGGAGAGTGGCTGACCACAAGAAGCGCAACGACATTCCCACGCTGGTCTCCGACCCGCGCAAGACCGGAACCGTGATCGGGCTGGAGGCAATCAACCCGCGCAACAGTCACCATTTCGCAACTTTCAACGGCGACATCAGCTACCACAACGCGATCGCTCACGTGCTGCTGACCAAGTATCCGCAGGCTTGTATGCCCGAAGAATGGCTCGAGCAGAACGCCACCGGATGGAAGGACTACGTTGAAGGCGTCAAAACGCGTTACGCGCCCGCGCAGGTCGTCGAGCGGCTTAAGATCCTCGACAAGGGCCGAGTCACCGTCGAGGTGATCGAGAAAGTCGCCGAACACTGGGCCACGGCCAGCATCAGAGGCCGCCAGCGCGGACGCGGTGGCGTGTTGACCTTCTGGGGCATCGGTTACAACCAACACCTGCACGGCCAGCACAACACTATCGGGCTGATCAACCTGCACCTGCTGACCGGGAACGTCGGCCGCCCGGGATGTGGGAGTCACTCCCAGACCGGACAACCCAACGCGATGAGCGAGCGCCTGATGGGTGGGTTGACCGGACGCCTGCCCTTCAACCAGTCAATCAAGAACGAGGCGTGGCGAAACCACATCGCCGATTCCTGGGGTGTCGATCACGAGAGGCTCGAGCAGACCAGCGTCCAGCCGAATGCCGGCATGGTACTCGGTATGATGGAGCGGGCGCTCAAGGGCGATCTGCTGGCCATGTTCTGGATGTATACGACGCACGTACACCTGCCCGACCTCGATACCCTGGTCCGCCCGGCGCTGACCCGCATGTTCGTCGTCGTGCAGGAAATCTACCGCCACGCGCCGAACAACCTCTACGGCGACGTGATCTTCCCGGCCGCGACCTGGGGCGAATGGACCGGGGGCACCTACATCCAATCCGAACGGCGACTCTACATCTGTGACGGGACCGCCAACCCGCCGCCGAACTGCATCCCCGACATGGACATGGCTATCGACAAGGGCAAGGTGTTGGCCAGGAAGCTGGGACTCGATGCTGACAAGATGTTCCCCTTCAAGAAGACCATTAAGATGGGCAACGGCCTGATGGCCTACGATCCCGAGGACGTCTTCCGCACCATCATCACTGCGAGCAAGGGCTCGGACGCTGACCTCACCGGTATGCTTGCAGTGGAGCAGGAGGACGGGATCGGGCTGTTTGACCAGTTGCGACGCCTGCGCGGCGTCCAGTGGCCGGCGCCCACGGCCGACATCGCCCGCAAGGGCGGCACCCCACGCCGCTACCTCGGCCAGGAGGGGTGGGCCGGAAAGCCCTACGGCGCTTTCCGCCATAAGAACGGCAAAGCCAAGTTCAAGCTTTGCGAGCAGGACTACACCAAGTTGAAGGAGATCTGCGGCAAGCTGATGGAGTATGGCCACCGTGATCGACCCGGGGCTGGTCCGTACTTCATGGATGAGCTAGCCGCCGCCAAAGAGGAGGGCCGCGACAACATCCTGGTTCAGGCGCGCGATGCGGGCCTGCTTCCCGAGATGGCGGACATGGACATCCACGCGGATACCAGCAAGTCCCTGGAGGATCACAAGCAGGACGACGTGTACCCGTTCTACCTGGCTCTGGGCATCGTGTACGAGCACTTTCACACGGCCAAGACCATCCGCAGCGCCACCACGATCAAGCTCGTGCCCGAGCAATACGTCGAAGTCAACGACGAGGACGCCGAGCGCTACGGGCTTCGCGACGGAGATAAGGTCCGTCTGGTCACTCGCCGGGGCAGCTACGAAGCCCGCGTCTCGGTAGGCACCGGCAGCATGATTCGACCGGCTCGTAACGAAGTTCCTCCGGGCATGCTGTTCAGCCCCTGGAACCTGTCCGTAGCCGACAGCGCCGATCCGAAGAAGAACAAGTGGCTGGTCAACGCCGTCAGCCACCGAGCCTGGGATCCGGTGAGCGGACAGTGTGACTACAAGAAGTCGGCGGCGCGCATCGAGAGAATATGACTGTGTCCAAAGCCGATCGAGGAACGGCCTCTCACCGGCGCTGGTGAGGTTTGCTCATGAAGTTCGTGATTCTGCTGGACAAGTGCGCGGGTGACGAGGAATTCCAGAAGGTCGTTCCCGATCACGTGGCCTACATGACGCAGCTCCACGAGCGCGGGAACCTGATCGCAGGCGGCCCGTTTCGGGATGCAACGGGAGGTTTGATCATCATCGAGGCCCAGGACGAAGCTGCCGCCAGAGCGATTGCCGAGCAAGACCCGTTCGTCTCGTCCGTCGTGGAGAAGTACTCGTTGCGGAGCTGGGAAGTCTTGACCTCCGTAAGACCGGATCTACTCACGCGCGACGGCTAGCGTGGTCTGGGTACAAAGATACGTATGGATCGACGCAACTTCATCAGGAACGCCGCCGCCACGGGACTCGCGGTCGCGGGCATGGCCGAGTTCGGAGCGTCGGTTTTCGGACGCGCCCTGCGGAATCCGCGCAGCGACGCCTCGCCGTCGCCGAAGCGCCTTCCGCTTCGTCCGCCTGGTGCGGTTGATGAGGACGAGTTCCTGTCGCGTTGCATTCGATGCCGGAGATGTGCTGATGCTTGCCCGAACAACGCGATCCTCCTTCTTGATAGCGCCCTTGGAAACGAACGCCGTCTGACCCCATACATCAAACCTCGCCGCCAGGCGTGCATGCTGTGCAACCGCACCGAGGGTGACTTCCTCAAGTGTACGGAGGCCTGCCCCAGCGGAGCCCTGCGCCAGGTGCGGAGGGACGTGGACAACATTCGGCAAGACGTCGCGATGGGCGTAGCAGAGATCGATCTGGCGCTATGCTACTCCTACAACAACTGGAGCTGCGGAGCGTGCTTTCGGGCGTGTCCGCTTCCCGGCGTTGCGATGACGCTGGGCCTGTGGGAGCGACCGGAGGTTGTCGCGGATGAGTGCGTTGGTTGCGGGGGGTGCGAACGTGCATGCATCCGCTATCCGCAGGCCATCCGCGTTAAGCCACGAGGCGCAGCAACGTGAGCGTAAGTCGGCGAGACATGCTTCGGCGCACCGCGCAGTTAGGTGCAACCAGCATCGGCCTCGGCGCCGCTACGCTTGCTGCCCAACGCTTGCTGCGGGATGGCGAACGCTCCTACCCCGTGAACCGAAGTGAGCAAGCGGGCTCCCCCAGCCGGCCGGATCGGCTCATTCGCCCTCCCGGCGCCCTAGATCCTGACGACGGGTTCCTGGCTGCATGCATTCGTTGCTACCGTTGTCAGGATGCATGCGAGTTCGGCGCCATCCAGTTCTTCACGGAGCAGGACGGCAAACACTATCACACCCCCTACGTCGATCCGGCGACGAAGGCTTGCGAGCCCTGCATGAAGTGCACGGAGCATTGCCCCACAAATGCTCTGGCTCCGATGACCGTGGATCAGCGAGCCGAGATCCGGATGGCCACTGTAGAACTGCGCGAAGACCTGTGCCTGTCCTACAAAGCCAAGCGCATTCGCGACGAGCAAGCCATGATGATGGAGTTGGGCCGCGAGCCGACCGAGTCAGAAGCGCCGGTCGAGCGCCGTGGACCGTGCGGCGAGTGCTACATGTTCTGTCCGGTCCGCGAGCGGGCCATCAAGCTCGAACCGGGAGCGTTCCTGGCTCCGCTGGTGTTCCCCGACAAGTGCATCGGCTGCGGTATGTGTGAGGAGGTTTGCCGCGTGATCGTCCGTGGCGAACCGGCTATTAAGGTCGTACCCCTGCGCGAGTGGAGCTAGCATCGCACCGCGATGACGCAGATGAGACTCTACCAGGCCAGACATCTCGGCTTGCAGATCGTCCGCCGGGGCGTTCAGCTATCGATCATAGCCCTCGTGTTCGGATTGGTCTGGTTGAGCCTGTACGCCCACTACCGCGCCGCCCGAGCCCTGAGCGATCTCGATCCGGCCGATGGCCGGAGGGAGTGGATACTGACGGTTATCGATCGGCAACTCGCAGACGTCGAGCAGCTACAGGCATTCCTGGACGGCTGCAAGGGCACGTTGTGGTCCATGCGCGTCGGAGGTCTCGACCTGACCGACCCGCTGGCACCCGCCGAGATGATTGCCGCATCCAAGACCATTTACATACCTCTGCTGCTCTCCGCCCTGATTCCGACGGTGGCCACTCTGTTGCTCGGACGTGTCTACTGTAGTTGGATATGCCCGGCCGGATTACTGCTCGAGGTCACTGGCAAGCTCCGTAAGCTGCTGCGCTTTGCCGAAATACCGCCGCCGAAGGTCAGGTTCTCTCATCGCAACAAGTACGTTCTGCTGATCGTGGGGCTGATCGTTGTAACCGTGGTCGGCCTGCCGATCTTCGCTCTGGTTTACCCGCCTGCGGTGCTCAGCCGAATCGCGCATGCCTGGGTCTTTGGCACAACACTTACCGGCATGGTCTTGCTGATCGCCGTAATCGCGGTATTCGAGCTGCTGGTCTCGCCGCGCTGGTGGTGTCGCACGATGTGTCCGGGCGGGGCACTGTACGCGCTATTGGGTTGGCCAAGGTTTCTGCGGGTCAGAGTCAACGCCGAGCGCTGCACCGGCTGCGGCGCGTGCGGACCCGTATGCGAGCCGGGTATCGACCCGGTCACCCAATCTTACGGCATCGAGTGCGACAACTGCGGTGTGTGCATCCGCCACTGCCCGGAACAGGCCCTCTCCTTCACGCTGGGGTTGCCTCGGCGTGATCACCAGTCGCTCCCGCAAGGCCCGGCGCCGCGCGCACCGGACCGCGTCGAACGGCGCAAAGACCGAGCTGCGGTTACCGGCGCATTCTTCATACTCGGACTGCTCGCTATACCGGCGGAGGCACACCATATTCTGGGCCTGCCACACTACTCCTACAAGGAGAATTACCCGCAGGCGCCTACCCTAGAGTACCCGGCCACCTCCGGGCCTTATGACGTGCTGCTGACCTGCTACCCGGGCGAACCGGTACCGGGCGAGGCAGCCAATCTGGCCATCTACATCAAGAACCGCAACACGGACACCGCCTACGACCAGCCGATCACCGTACGCGTTCTGCAGACGTTCACCTTCGGCCGCAACCGCGTCGTCCTGCCCGCCACCGAGGTGCAGCCGTTCGAGGTCCCCCACAAGCTCTCTGCCACGTTCCCCGCCGATGGCGAGTACGTCGTCGAGCTGACCATGGACGTAGAAGGTCAGCCCGAGGTGATCCCGTTCATGGTCATCGCGGGTGACCCCACCGCCACAGTTTCGATCCTGCTTGCGACGGGGCTCGGCCTGGCGGTGTTCGTGATAGTCATACGTGCGATCAAGATCAAGCGCGCCCGCCACGCCCGAGCGTCTGCGGCAGCACAACCAGCGTCATGTTAGAGGCGACATCGATGACTAGCTCGAGTTTCGGACGCCTGAAGATCGCATTCCCATACCTCCTCATGGTCTCGATGGTAGCGGGCGTCTATTGGTCCAACGTTCGTGGCGAGACCACCGACACCGGCGGTACGCGAGAAGAGGCCGAGCGCACCGCGTCATCCGAGCCGGAAACGACCCCGCTGGCACAGAGCGGGCGTCTGCTTGACCCGGTCTGCAACATGGACGTGAACCAGGGCTGGGGCATCACCCATCGACATCAGGGGACGACGTTCTACTTCTGTGCGGAGCGCTGCCGCGAGGACTTTGCCGCGAACCCGGACGAGTACATTGGAGCGCGGTGCGTGGTCTGTGATTCGCCGCTGGTAACCGGCGCGGGCTTTCCGGCGACCTACCTGAAGACCACTTATCACTTGTGCTCTGCAGAACACCGGGAACAGTTCAAAGCGGACCCGGCCAGCTTCTTCATGCACCGCATGTGGGGCATTCCGGGTTGGATGTACTACGCCTCCATCGCATCCGTGCTGCTGGTTTCGTTCATGATGTTCGAAGGGACGGCGATGTTCCGCCGGCGCCTCAACGGCGGAGCCGCAACGCTGGCCGTGTCGGACACTTCAGCCAGCCCGGTCGAGAGAGTCGGAGGCGGGACCGGCGACCGAATCGACCTTATGCAGTTCGGTGTCGTCCGCGACCTACTGCGGTCGCGCCCGTTCCGGTTCCTGATCCAGGCGTTCATGGCCGGCTTCTTCCTGCTTATCATCGCGGCTGGTCTATTCGGGAACCAGAACCCGGGCCTGAATGTAGCCCCCATCCTTACCTGGACGATCTGGTGGGGTGGCTTGGTGGTCTTGATCATGTTCGCCGGCAAAGCCTGGTGCTACATGTGCCCGTGGGATGCCCTGGCCGGCTGGATGGAGCGTCTGAACCTCTGGAAGAAGAAGGACGAGGGTGCGGGCTTGAACCTCCGCTGGCCCCGGATCGCCCGCAACGTCAGCATCGCGACCGTGCTGTTTGTCGGGCTCACCTGGGTCGAGCTTGGCTTCGGCGTGACTATGCGCCCCGCCGCCACCGGCTACATTGCACTTGCCATGCTGCTGATGGCCATCGTCTCGGCATTCCTCTTCGAGCGCAAGAGCTTCTGTCGCTATGGGTGCCTGGTGGGGAGAATCAGCGGTTTGTACGCCATGTTCTCGGGAGTGGAAGTGCGCCACCGCGAGGCGGGAGTCTGCCAGAGCTGCCGCACGCACGAGTGCTTTAAGGGCAGCGAGACCGCCTACGGTTGCCCGACCTTCGAGCACCCCGGGACCATGGAGATCAACACTTACTGCATCCAGTGCACCGAGTGCCTGCAATCCTGCCCACACGACAATCTGGCCGTAAACCTCAGGCCTTGGGGTGAGGACCTGAAAGCCGAGGGCAAGCCCCGACGCGATGAGGCCTACCTGGCCTTGTTAATGCTGGCCCTGACCGGTTTTCACGGTTTGACCATGACACCGGTCTGGCAGTCACTGACCGAGGCGCTGGAGGCGGCGACGGGGCTCGGACGGATCGCCTCGTTTTCACTTGGCATGGTCGGGCTGATGGCGTTTCCGGTACTCATATACACTGGTCTGGTCTGGCTCTCCTACGCCATTAGCACGCGACCTTCACGCGTTACGGATTCCGTGTCGGAGCCCCAAAAACCGCTCGCGTACTTCGACTATTTCGTGCGCTATGCGTACTGCGTGTTACCCATTGCCCTGTTCTACCACCTGGCCCACAACCTGGAGCATCTGCTCATGGAAGGCCAGAAGGTCTTCGCCCTCTTGAGCGACCCGTTCGGCTGGGGATGGAACGTGCTCGGTACGGCGAACTGGGTGATCCCGCCGCTCGTGTCGCTCGACGTGCTGTGGATTCTGCAGATCGTCCTGGTAGGCGTGGGGCACGTGTACAGCCTCTGGGCTGCCAACAGAATAAGCAGGCGCCTGTTCGCCGATCGAACCACGGCGGCACGGGGGCAATGGCCCATGCTGGTCGGGATGATTCTGTTCAGTGTGTTCAGTTTGTGGCTACTCAAGCAGCCTATGGAAATGCGGACCTCAGCCATGTAGGCAGTCGACCAAAGCCGGCGGCGAGCCCTAGCACGACAACGCGGGTTATGGATCGGGTGGGATGCATCGGCAGCGATGCGCAAAGCTCGCAACGGGCCGTTAACGTCAAACGGTATCAGCCAGTGTCAATACGCCACCCCCAGTGATCCACATCCGCACGTCCGAATGCGCGAACTGAAGTTTCCTGCGATCAGTCACGAATGCCAGCCTTGGAGAGCCGGGCGTCGTACGTTCGGGTAGCTTCACCTCCGGCTTCGGCCTGGACGTCGCTGTGCGCGCGAAGCGCGACGCCTGACGCCGGTGGACTTGGAGAGCGCCTTAGTCTCACGCGCGAGGAGACCTTCCAGCGTGATCTGTTCGAAGAGATGCTCGATCGACTCGCTCAGGTGCTGCCAGGTCTCGCGGGCGATGCACGCGGTTGACCTGTCGCACGAGGCGGGATCGCCCACGCAATCCACGAGCGAGAACGGTCCCTCCACTGCGAGAAAGATATCGCTGAGTCGGATATCCGAGGGGGCTTTAGCCAGGACGAATCCGCCATGGACGCCGCGAACGCTACGGACCAGGCCGGCCGACTTCAAACCGGTGAGCAGCGCGTGTAGGTACTTTCGCGAAAGTCCCTCATCCTGGACCAGTGCCCGCATGGGAATCGGCGGCCCGCCATGGCCATGGGCCAGCATCAGCAGAGCCCGCAGGCTGTAGCGTACGCGGGTGGTGACTTTCATCGCGGGCTTCCTTTGGTCCGGGCCGCCAGGAGGACTGGGCGGACCGACGTTGATGGCTTATCGGACGAACCTCATTCGAGTGAAGCCATCTTACCCATAATGTCAGCATATTTCTCGGCCCTGCACAGGCGGCACTTCGGACGGCACATCAGGGTGAGGAAGGCCCCGGTCCCAAGGCTGACGCTGCTGCCGTCGCCAACGGGATCCGCCATCGGATTCGAGCCCACGTATCGGGCGGTTTTCTGGACGTGCCGCCCGCAGCG
>JAAEQG010001468.1 GCA_024231775.1 bacterium | reverse complement strand
GCAGGAAAGGCGCGGGCGGGAACGTTGGTACAATGGGTGAGCGTTGCTGCCGCGACCTGGGCCAGGTAGTGGGTGGACCCGCAGCCCACGACGACGATCTGGTCAAAATCTGTGGCAGTTCCAAGGGAACTGCTTGGCGATTTGGAAACCAAATCGCCTTGATCGAAAAAGTCCTTCAGCGCCCCCTGGTTGGTGATAAAATCGTCCAGGGTCGCCCTCCAGGTCTGGGGTTGGCTAATGATCTCTTGCCAGGTGTACGATTCTTGGGTCATTATTCCTCCTTGTCTGCGCCAGCTACGATGACGCGAATTCCCATCTCCCCAAAAGCTGACAGCGTCTCCGAATCGATCCCCGGATCGGTCACCAGGGTGGTGATCCGCTCCACGGGCGCGACGTAAGCCGAGGCAAGCGTGCCAAACTTGGCGTGGTCGGCTACCAGGATCAACTCGTCCGCCATCTCAATGATGGTGCGGTCGGTCATCACTTCGGGCAGGTAATCGTTGGTCATTCCACCCTCCAGGCTGACGGCCCGCATACCCATGATGACCTTGTCCACCCGCACCTCGCGCAGGGATTGCTCGGTGATGTGGCCCACCAGGGAGAGTTCCGATGCCCGCATCATACCGCCAGTCACGACGACCGTCACCCCTGCGGCGCTAGCCAGTTCGATGGCGACGTTGAGAGCGTTGGTGACCACGGTCAGGTCACGACGGTCCACGAGATAGCGAGCGACGTGAGCGGTGGTGGAGCCGGAGCCAATAAAGACCGAGTCGCCATCCGAGACCAGGGCCGCAGCAGCGCGACCGATACATTCCTTGCAATTCTGCGCCCGGACCATGCGCTGGATCACGGGCGGTTCCGGGGGCGCGGGAGCCGCCGCGACCGCCCCACCGTGAGCACGGCGCAACACGCCTCGTTCAGCCATTTCGCGCAGGTCGCGCCGGATGGTGACCTCGCTGACGCCAAAACCGTGGCTCAACTCGACGACGGTCGCTTGCTGGTTGTCTCGAAGAGTTTC
>JAAEQG010001467.1 GCA_024231775.1 bacterium | reverse complement strand
GTCAATCGCGGCAACGTCTATCTGCTGTGCTCCGTGGACGTACCCGGCGCCGACCCGCGCGACGTCATGTTCTCCCGCAGCACGGACGGCGGTTTCACCTGGAGCCCCCCCGTCCGGGTCAACGACGTGGCGGACGGCTGGCAGTGGTTCGGCACCATGTCCGTCGCCCCCAACGGGCGGATCGACGTGGTCTGGAATGATACGCGGAACGACCCCGGCGGAGTTCTCTCCGAGCTTTACTACAGCTATTCACTCGACGCCGGGCAGACCTGGGCGCCCAGCGAACCGGCCAGCCCCGTGTTTGACCCCCTGCTCGGCTGGCCCCAGCAGAACAAGATCGGCGATTACTATCACATGGTCTCCGACAATCTCGGAGCCGGTCTCGCATACGCCGCTACATTCAATGGTGAGCAGGACGTATACTACCTGCGTATCGGCACGTTTGACTGCAACGGAAATGGAGTTCCCGACGACGAAGATATCACCGGGGCCACCAGCGACGACTGCAATAGCAACGCTATCCCCGACGAGTGTGAACCTGATGAAGACTGCAATACCAACGGCATTCAGGATATCTGCGACATCGCCGGATCGACCAGCTACGACTGCACGCTGAACGGCACGCCGGACGAATGTGAGCCGGACTGCAATGATAACGCCGTAGCTGATTCCTGTGACATCGCCGGTGACACCAGCGACGACTGTAACCAGAACCGCATCCCCGACGATTGCGATATTCTCGATCTTGACTGCAACGACAACGGTACGCCGGATGCGTGTGATGTTGAGACGCAAGACTGCAACGCCAACAACATCCCCGACGATTGTGACGCGGACTACTGGGACTGCAACGCCAACAACATCCCTGATGATTGTGACATTGCATTGGGTACCAGCGACGATTGCACTCAAAACGGTGTCCCGGATGAGTGCGAACCGGATTGTGATGGCGACGACCTGGCGGACAGTTGTGCGATCGCCACCGGCCTCGGCCTGGACTGTAACGGAAACGGCGCCCCGGACGCGTGTGACATTGATCTCGGTCTTAGTGTCGACGCCGACACGAACGGCATCCCCGACGAATGTGATGCCGAAGCATGCGTCGCTCTGTGGGATGGATTTCAGCCCAATCCCCCGTTCAGCAGGACAAAACCCCTCAGCCTGATAGACTACAACGACGATGGGATCTTCTGGGACAATCCCGAAGACACTGCCACGATAGACCGCCGCGGCTGCGAAACCGGAGCGAGCTCAGACCAAACGGTCCGTGTGGATGTGGACTCCGGCCTGGCGGACCCGACGGACGGATATGTCGCCAGCGAGACATTCATTACCGTTGACGGGGGGCTGGATTGCGGGGCCGCGATCTACAGCCTGTCCTTCAAGCCCAAGGTCGGCCTGAGCATTGACTCCCGCTGGGACTGGCAACTCTTCGTCTTCGACGGGAAGGACGACGTCCCGGTCATTCAGTTGGAGTTCATCTCGCTGTCATCGCAGAGACAGGAGGTGGTCCCGGGACGGATACTGGTGCGGAATCCCGCGCCGCCGCCAGCCGCGCGCTACCTGGACACTGGAATCGATATCACCTTGGATGGGTGCTATGACCTGGAGATCGTCCTGGACAACGTCGACCACACGGTGCAGCTTCTGGTCGACGGAAGTCCGGCGCTTGCGCAGACTATCGCCCCACTCAACTCCAGTGCGCTGCGCATGGATCACTTCCAAGTAGTGGCGGTGGAGAACCTGGGGCAGACCACGACGCTGACGAACCTGAAGCTGGACGATTTCGAGCTCTGCCGAAACGGCCTCTCGACTATGACTTGGCTGGACTGCAATGACAATTGTGTGGACGACGCCTGGGACATCACTAATGAGGTCTCTCGGGACTGCAACCACAACGAAGTTCCCGATGAATGTGACCTCGCCGGCAGCACGAGTACGGACACCAACAACAACCGCGTTCCGGATGAATGCGATGGGAGTCAACGCGGCGACTTTGACAACGACGGGGATATCGACCGGGCTGACTACGCCGCGTTCCGCCAGTGCATCACCGGCCCAGGCGGAGGTCCGGTAGCGGGGTCGTGTCGCGCGGGCGACTTTGACTTCGACGACGATGTCGACCTGGGCGATTTCTCGTGGTTCCAGGACGATTTCGACAACGGTGCTGGGAGGGGGGTCCTGAAAGGGGCCCGAACAGTGTCAGGGTCGTTGAGCAAACGGTAAGGATTGCCCTACAATCCCCCGCATGAGTCGTCGCCGAGGCAAAACTCCAGTCCGCCGCTACCACGATCGGGTGGCGACGCGCTACGATGCATCGTACGACGACGCTTACTGGCAGTGGCACGATGCCCTGACCTGGGACCATATCAAGCCTCATCTGCCGCGCGAGGCGGGCGCCGCGGTACTCGATCTGGGCTGTGGAACCGGCAAGTGGGCTGCTCGCCTCCTCCAGGCGGGGTGTGCCGTCACCTGCGTGGATGTGTCCGGAGCCATGGTAGAGCAGGCCCGCAAGAAGCTCACGGGCATGCCTGGGGCTGAACGGGCTTCGTTCTTGCAGGCGGATCTCATCGACCTGGGCGAGCTTCCCACGGGGACGTTTCGGTTGGCCCTGGCTTTGGGCGACCCGATCGGATGCACCACATCACCCCCGCGGGCGTTGAAGGAGATTCGCCGCCGGTTGGCGCCGGCGGGGGTCCTGATCGCCAGCTTCGACAACCGCCTAGCCGCGATCGACCACTACCTCCAGCAGAGTGATCCACCGGCGCTGGCGTCGTTTCTGCGCACCGGAAAGACGCACTGGCTGACCCGAGACCAGGACGAGCGCTTCGAGATCCACACCTACACGCCCGCACAGGTTCGCAAGTTGACTGAGTCCGCGGGTTTCGAGGTGGTCGATCTGATCGGCAAGACCGTGCTGCCGATGCGCCATCACCGCGAACTGTTGGCGGAGTCCGCAGCCCGCCGCCGCTGGGCCAAAATCGAGAAGTCTCTGTGGCGCGATGAAGCCGCCCTCGGCCGGGCTTCGCACCTCCAGATCGTTGCCCGCGTACGTGGGTAACCGATCAGCCAACGGGACGACCGACTATCCGCACCGCCTCAGCCCTGTCGTCCTACCCGCCGTACTTCTCCTCGTAGCTTTCGCGGAGTTGCTCGACGACGGCGCCGTCCGCCAGGGTAGTCGTGTCTCCCAGCACCCGGCCCTCAGCCACGTCGCGCAGCAGGCGTCGCATGATCTTGCCCGAACGCGTCTTGGGCAGGTCTGACGCAAAGATGATCTCCTCCGGGCGGGCGATGGCCCCGATCTTCTGGACAACGTGCGCCTTGAGATCATACCTCAAGGCATCGTCCAAAGAACGACCGCCCCCCAGGGTCACAAAGGCCACAATGGCTTCCCCCTTGATATCGTGCTTGCGCCCGACCACCGCGGACTCGACGACGGCGGGGTGATCCACCAAGGCGGATTCGACCTCCATCGTACCGATCCGGTGTCCAGCCACGTTCAGCACGTCGTCCACCCGCCCGAGGATGAGGTAGTTCCCCTTGGCGTCGCGCTTGGCTCCGTCTCCGGGGAAGTAGGTCTGCGCATCCCACTTGGTGAAGTACGTCTGCACGTAGCGCTCATCATCGCCCCAGATCGTGCGCAGCATCGACGGCCACGGCTTGGTAATCGCCAGCAGACCACTTCCGGTACGAACCTCGTTGCCCTGTTCGTCGAGGATGGTGGCTTCGATTCCCGGGAACGGGGTTCCCGCGTGGCCGGGCTTCATCGTCGAAACCCCGGGCAGACCGGAGATCATGATCGCCCCGGTTTCCGTCTGCCACCAGGTGTCCACGATCGGACAGCGGCGACCGCCGATGTGTTCGTGATACCACATCCAGGCTTCGGGATTGATCGGTTCACCCACCGTACCCAGAAGTCGCAAACTGGACAGATCGTACTTAGCGGGCAGGTGGTCGCCCCACTTCATGAACGCTCGAATCGCCGTGGGCGCCGTGTAGAACACGTTGACCCGATGTCGGGCGACGAGTTCCCAGAACCGGTCTTGCTCCGGATGATCAGGTGCTCCTTCGTAGATCAACACCGTAGCCCCGCACTGAAGCGGACCATAAACGACGTAGCTGTGTCCCGTCACCCAGCCAATATCCGCCGTACACCAGAACACGTCATCGTCCCGGAGGTCGAAGACGTACTTGCTGGTCGCATACGTGCCCACCGAGTAGCCGCCCGTGGTGTGGACGATTCCCTTGGGCTTGCCCGTCGTTCCAGACGTGTACAAGATGTACAGCACGTCCTCAGCGTCCATCTCCTCCGCCGGGCAGTCGTTCGCCGCAGACTCCATCAGCCGGTGGTACCAGTGGTCGCGACCTCCCTTGATCCGGCAGGGAAACGGCTCGCCCGCCGGGCGCTTGACTACGATGACGTGCTCGACGCAGGGGGTCTTCTCCAGAGCTTTGTCCGCCTCGTTCTTGAGCGGAAGTATGGCCCCCCGCCGCCATCCTCCGTCAGCCGTGATTAGCACCTTACAGGAGGAATCGTTGATCCGATCCGCCAGCGACTCAGGGGAGAAACCCCCAAAGACAACGCTGTGAATCGCTCCGATGCGGGCGCAGGCCAGCATCGCCACCACCGCCTCCACGATCATCGGAAGGTAGATCGCCACCCGGTCGCCCCGGGTCACCCCCAGACCTTTGAGCGCCGCGGCGAAGCGGCAGACCTCGCCGTGCAACTGCTGATACGTGAGCGTGCGGACCTCTCCATTCTCGCCTTCCCAGATCAGCGCCGCCTTGTTCCGCCGCCAGGTACCCAGGTGGCGATCGAGACAGTTGTGGGTAATGTTCAGCTTGCCGCCTTCAAACCATTTCGCATGAGGCGGCGTCCAGTTCAGCACAGTATCCCAAGGCTGATACCAGTCGAGTTCCCTGGCGTGCTCCTCCCAGAAGGCTTGGTAATCGTCCTGCCCCTTGCGATGCAGACCATCGCCGCTCACAACCGCCTTTGCGGCAAACTCCGCCGGCGGTGGAAACTCACGCTGTTCATCTAGCAGATCATCAAAAACCGGAGAATCACTCATCGCTCGTTCATCCTACACAGGGGGCGTTCCACAACTCTCGCGCAGCCCTGGGCTGGTGATAACGCGTTCGTCTCACCAGCCAAGCGTGAAACAATGCCGATTCGTCCGGCACACCTGCAAACTAATGATACAAATACGGGCAGCCCAACCCGATTCCGAGGATTCATTGTCACCCGGCCCGTCGCACAGGTCAAGCTGAACAGGGCGAGCCGCCCTCGAATGCCTCCCGAAGAAGGTAGCGAAAATGGTGAGGGGTGGCATGGGCAAGCAGCAGCTTGCCCGTGGTATCGTCCAACACGGGCAAACAAGTCTGCCCATGTCACCCCAAATCGGATACACCCGCAGCCCCCAGCCGGATGGTACCCGGCTTCGGTAAGGTCGGTCGTCCGAGGATCAGTCGTCCGGGTCCAGAATGGAGAGAAACGCCTTCTGGGGAATGCTCACGTTACCGACCTGCTTCATGCGCCGCTTGCCGGCCTTCTGCTTTTCGAGCAGCTTGCGTTTGC
The DNA here is from genome assembly GCA_024231775.1 of bacterium. Taxonomy (GTDB): domain Bacteria; phylum Planctomycetota; class Phycisphaerae; order UBA1845; family UBA1845; genus JAAEQG01. The sequence goes on along the minus strand of JAAEQG010001467.1, from coordinate 5,775 downwards.
GGGTGATGTCCCCGCCGTAGCACTTCGCGGTGACGTCCTTGCGAAAGCCCTTAATGGTTTCGCGGGCGATGACCTTGCCGCCGATCATCGCCTGAAGAGGAATCTCGAACTGGTGACGCTCGATCTCACGGCGCAGACGCACCAGCAACCGGCGCCCACGGCGTTCGGCTTTCTCCCTATGCACGATGATCGAGAGCGCGTCCACCGCCACACCGTTGACCACAATGTCCAGCTTGACCAGGTTGCCGACCTTGAAGCCGCTGAACTCATAGTCCATCGTTCCATAGCCCCGGGTAAGGCTCTTCAGCTTGTCGTAGAAGTCGTAGATGATCTCGCTGAGGGGAAACTCGAAGGTCAGCAACACGCGGGTGGGTGAGAGATACTCGGTCTTACGATGCGTCCCGCGCCGGTCCAGCGACAGTTGCATAACCGCCCCGATGCACTCCGCGGGGACAATCACCTGGGCATCGACCATGGGCTCGCCGATGGACTCGACCTGCGACATATCCGGCAACTCGCTGGGCGACTCGATACGCAGCACGGTTCCATCGCTCTTGGCGACCTCGAAGGTCACCGTCGGCGCGGTCTGCACGACGTTAACGTCGCTCTCGCGCTCGAGCCGCTCCTGGATGATCTTCATGTGCAGTAGGCCCAGGAACCCGCAGCGAAAACCGATCCCCAAAGCGTCCGAAGAAGCCGTCTCGAACGTGAACGAGCAGTCATTAAGCCACAGCTTCTCCATGGCTTCGCGGAGTTCGGTCGTCTCCGTCCCCGGTCCGGGATAGAAATCGCAGAACACCATCTGCTGCGGCGGGTGATACCCGGGCAGCGATTCTTCCGCGCGCCGTGCAGTCGCCGTGATCGTATCGCCGATGTTAACGTCCGCGATCGTCTTGATGCCCGCCAGGACGTAGCCGACTTCGCCCGACCGCAAGACGTCCATAGCCGTCGGCTTGGGCCGATACTGACCAACCTCCGTCACAATATGCGTGCTGCCCACGCCCATCAGGTCGATCTTGTCGCCCCGCTGCACCGCGCCGTCCACCACACGAACATGGCAGATCACCCCCCGATGCACGTCCGACTTGGCGTCGTAGATCAGCGCCCGCAGCGGAGCCTCCAGATCTCCCTCCGGAGCGGGGATGCTGCTGACGATCGATTCCAACAGCTCCTCGATCCCCTCTCCGGTCTTAGCCGACGTGAACAACGCCTCCTCGGCGGGCAGGCCCAACACGTGCTCGAGTTCCAGCGCGGTGTCCTCGGGAGACGCTCCAGCCAGATCGATCTTGTTAATCACCGGGAGGATCTCGACCCCAGCCTCGACCGCAAGGTAAGCGCTGGCTACCGTCTGCGCCTGCACCCCTTGAACCGCGTCCACCAGCAGGAGCACACCCTCGCAGGCAGCCATAGCCCGGGACACCTCGTAGTGGAAATCCACATGCCCGGGGGTGTCGATCAGGTTCAGGGTGTACACCCGTCCTTCGCGCTTATACCGCACACTGGCCCGGTTGGCTTTGATGGTGATGCCCATCTCGCGCTCGAGGTCCATGTCGTCGAGCATCTGGGCTTTGAGGTCGCGCTTGCTCACCGCGCCGGTATGCTCCAGCAGGCGATCCGCCAGGGTGCTCTTGCCATGGTCAATATGGGCGATGATTCCGAAGTTGCGTATCAGGCTGCGGTCGTACATTGCGTTGATGGCATCCTCTCCTGGCAGCCCATGGCAAAACCCCTGTCCTCTAGCGACCGGCGTCCCCGCCGGCCGAGGAACGGCGCCGAACGCCGGCTTCCCCGAACGGCTTGCGGAAACGCAAGCCGCGTGCGAGCTTCCACCTCGGGCTCCAAGGGATCGGTCGGGCATTATAGTAGCTCCTGGCGCGTTGGCGACCGTGTTTCTGGCCAGGGGCCGCATTCGGGGTGCATCCCGAACAAAGTGGCAGAAACTGGCTAGCAGCCCGTGGCAAGACTCTCCTCCTTGTGGGACCGGCTGGCTAGGGTGGCATGGGCAAGCAGCAGCTTGCCCGTGGAATCGTCCAACACGGGCAAACAAGTTTACCCATGCCACCACAAATGGGATGCGACCGCGCATTCGAGACTTTTCTCGATTGAGTAATTGCGTCCTTGCACTCCTGAGGCTCAAATGGTGTTCATGACCGATAATCAACCGACCGTGCAGCGGTGGGACTTCGACCGCGTCTTCCGTATGACCCTGGTGGTAGCCGGGGCAGCCGGGTTGGTTTGGCTGCTGCGGTTTCTGGCGGACGTGCTCATCCCCTTTGCGGTAGCCCTGCTGCTCGCCTACCTGCTCAACCCGATCGTCACCGCCGTACAGGCCCGGCTGGGAGGGCGGCGCGGACCCGCCGTGGGTATCACCGTGGTGGGGACTTTCGTGGTCATGATCGCGGCGTTGTTCACCGTCGTACCATTGGTCACCCACGAGTTCGCCATCTTCGGCGAGCAGATCCGGCAGCTCGGTTTCGTGCGCGGGCTGGAGGACGGTCCGCCGCTGGCGGAGCAGGTGCAGGAGGGGCAGGAATCCATCGCCCAAGCCTACCAGACGTTTCGTGATCGCCAATCCGAAGGTGTGCAGCAGATCCTCGACGAATCCATTGCCACACTGTCGGAGAACCTCAGCCCCGAGCGGGCCTCGGAGTTGCTGGCCAATCTGGCCAAGCGGATCGCCCCGGGTTTGCTGGGCCTAGTCAGCGGCATGCTGAGTTTCCTCCTGGGTCTTACCGGGATAGTGGTGGTCGTGCTCTACCTGATCTTCATCCTCCTCGACTACGAACGAGTGTCGGTCCGCTGGCGCGACCTTCTACCGCCATCCTACAAGGACCCGATTCTCCTGTTCGTGGACGAGTTCTCCCTGGCGATGCGTCGTTACTTCCGCAGCCAGTTCGTCGTGGCGATCATCGTGGGCATTCTGTTCGCCGTCGGGTTCAAGCTCATCGGGTTGCGCATGGGCATTCTGCTGGGCCTGTTCGTGGGCGCCTTGAACATGGTGCCCTACCTGCAGGTCGTCGGGTTGATCCCAGCCCTGCTCTTGGGCGTCTTCCGCGCCATGGAGAGCGGCTCCAGCCTGGTCGGACCGCTGCTCGGCGTCCTGCTCGTGTTCGCGATCGTGCAGATCATCCAGGACGGCGTAATCGTCCCCCGGATCATGGGCAAAGCCACCGGCCTGCGCCCCATCGTGATCCTGCTGGGCGTCTTCGTCTGGGGCAAACTGCTAGGCTTCCTCGGGCTGGTACTCGCCATCCCGCTGACCTGCCTAGGCGTAGCCTACTACGGGCGCTTCGTCCTGGGCAAACTAGATGCCAAGGTGATCGAAGAGGAATGAACGGACAAGGGACAACTGCACGGGTGCCCCGTCCTTTGCGCAGCATAGGGTGGGGGATCAGCATGGCCCTGGGGGCAAGACGCCCTCAAGGAAAACATACAAGGGGGTGAAGGAAAAGCTCACTGCCCGCTGAGGCGATAGGACGCCCCGCACGAATCGCCTACGCCCCGCCAAACAAACCCAACAAGTATGACACCATCAACGGCACTGCGGTATAATACTAGAAGCTATCCCAAGACCCCTCTCCCCTTTGGGGAGAGGTTGGGAGAGGGGGAAACCCTCGGAGAATCCGACCCTCCACTGCCCCTCTATGCACGGATAGGAGTAATGGGATAGGCTCTACGCACTGGGTAGCCTGATCGCCGCCGGAGCCGAGACAAAGTCCAAGGAAGCTACGTCCAAGTTACGACGCTGTGTTGGATTCTCTGTATCCGATTCCTCCACCCAAGGGTTCAACCATGCCCCACCCCCATCCATTCGTTGGCCGCAAGGCAGAAATCGAGCAGTTCGAGGCAGTCCTCATCGACCCGGCACCCCAGGCCGTCCTCGTCGTCGGGCAGCAAGGCATGGGTAAGACCCTGCTCGTCAACAAGCTGGCCGAGATCGCCCGTCACCACCCGGGCCTCAACTGTGGAGCCGTCCGCCACGAGATCACCAAGACCGACAGTGTCGACGCCTGCCTGTCACAGATGCTCGACGACGCCTTTGACGCCGCACAGGTCAAGGAGAAGTCGTTCGACGGTACCAAGCACCGGTTGGCTCAATGGCGCGCTCTTCTGAATGTGGTCCCCGGCCTGGGCGAGCTTTCCCTCTCGCTCCGCCGCGACCCCCAAAGAAACAGCCGCGACCAGTTCATCGAACGCATGCAACTCATCAGCGATCGAATGCCCGACAACAGCCGGGCCATCTTTGTCATCGACCCCGAAAAGTACATGCAGCCCGATAGCGAAGACGCCTGGACTATCGTGGTTCGCCGACTGCCGCCGAAGATCAAGCTCGTCTTCGCCCAGCGCCCCGACGACGCGCTCATCAACTACCAAGAGTTCACCGCCCTTAACAACGTCGTGCGCATCCCCGGCCAGCGTCTCGACCCGCTTGCCGACGCAACCGTCGAAGAGCTGATCCCGCTCATCCTCGAATCCAACCCCTTCAAACCAGCCGAACTGCGCACAGCCTTGTCGCGCTATGGCGGTCATCCCTACGCCGTCGCCGCCGCCCTCGCCCTGCTAGCCGACGGGCTCGCCCTGGACAAACTGCCATCTGACCCGACCCCGACCAGGATCGCCGCGGCGCAGTGGACCCGCGTAAAGGAAAACCACGGCTCGGACGCTGTGAGACTCTTCGAAGCCTACGCCGTGCTCGAGGTCCCGGTGCCGGATGACGTTGTGGAGCACGTCGCCGATCTGCCGTCCGCCGAGCGCAAGTCGCTCTTGGCCCACCGATTCCTGGCCCCCCTCACCCGCTCCGAATCCGGATCCCGCCGCATCTACCACACGTTGCTCGCCGACCACATCCGCGCCCAACTGTCTGACGACGAAGCCGAGCCGTACCACCGTCGGGCCATCGAACTGTTCCGCCAAAAGCTCGAACGCGCCCGCAAGAACCAAACCGCCCCCGACCCCCTCGCCGCCGAACGGCTCGCCGAACACGTCCTCGCCATCGACGGCGTCGATGCGTTCGTGGGTTGTTTCGTGAATGAGTGTACGCAACCGCTAGTGAACCTCGGCCGCCTGGACGCCGCCATCGACCTCTCCAACCGCGCCCTCGAACTCTTCTCCGGCGACCCCGTTCGCACCGCCATGCTCTCCGGCAACCTGGGCGTGATCCACAGAACGCGCGGCGACCTCGACCGGGCCGAGGAGATGTTCCGCAAGTCACTCGAGATCGAAGAGAAGCTCGGACGGCTCGAAGGCATGGCCAGCGACTACGGCAACCTGGGCGTGATCCACAGAACGCGCGGCGACCTCGACCAGGCCGAGGAGATGCACCGCAAGGCACTCGAGATCAACGAGGAGCTCGGTCGGCTCGAGGGCATGGCCAGCGACTACGGCAACCTGGGCCTGATCCACAGAACGCGCGGCGACCTCGACCAGGCCGAGGAGATGCACCGCAAGGCATTCGAAATCAACGAGAAACTCGGCCGGCTCCAAGGCATGGCCATCCAATACGGCAACCTGGGCCTGATCCACGGAGAGCGCGGCGACCTCGACCAGGCCGAGGAGATGCACCGCAAGGCACTCAAGATCAACATGAAGCTCGGCCGGCTCGAAGGCATGGCCATCCAATACGGCAACCTGGGCCTGATCTACAGCACGCGCGGCGACCTGGACCAGGCCGAGAAGATGCACCGCAAGTCACTCGAGATCGAAGAGAAGCTCGGACGGCTCGAAGGCATGGCCAGCGACTACGGCAACCTGGGCACGGTGGCAGAAAAACGAGGC
>JAAEQG010001466.1 GCA_024231775.1 bacterium | reverse complement strand
ACCGCCATCCTGCGCTGATTGAGAACGAATAACACCGCTCCACCCGCTGCCACCGCCAACATGAGAATGCCGATGAACTTTGCAGCGCCTGCGACAAAGTTGCCAAAGGACGAGCCACCGCTGCCCTCTGCACCCGTTTCGCCTCCCGTATCGGGTTCGGCGTCGGGGTTTTCGGCAGAGGCCGGGTTTTCGCCCCGTATGATTCCGAACTGTACGTCGAGACTCGTTCCATCGGCCACTGCGACGGCCCGCTCTGCTTGCCCACTGACCGTGTATCCCGATGGCGGCGCGCTTTTTACCTGGTAGGCTCCCGGGGCCAACCCGGTGAAGCAATGCGGCTCGTTGAGACCGTCGGACGTGTATTGGCCCACCTCACCTGATTCGCCGGAGAGGGTGAACTGTATCTGGGGCATCAGACCCTCGGCTGCTTCGTCGTCTCGGAACGTGTTGCTGTTTTGATCGGTAAAAGCCAACACGCAGATGGATGCCCCTGACCCTGTT
>JAAEQG010001465.1 GCA_024231775.1 bacterium | reverse complement strand
TACCACGTCATCCGCGGCACTCTCGATGCCGTCGGGGTCGACGGACGCCGCCGCAGCCGGTCCAAGTATGGCACCAAGCGTCCGAAATCCTGAGGAGTGAACCATGCCAAGGCGCCGTGAAGTCCCCAAGCGAGAGATCCTCCCGGATCCGCTGTACAACTCGCAGCTGGTGACAAAATTCATCAACGTCCTCATGCGCGACGGCAAGAAGACGGTCGCGGAACAGCTCCTCTACGATGCGCTTGAGCTCATCCGCGAGCGCACCGAGGGTGAGGATCCGGTGAAGATCTTCAAGAAGGCGGTCGACAACGTCAAGCCCGCCGTCGAGGTCAAGTCCCGGCGGGTCGGCGGCTCGACCTACCAGGTGCCCATCGAGGTGCGCCCGTCGCGCCGTCTGGCCCTGTCGATGCGGTGGCTGATCCAGAACGCGCAACGCCGCAGCGAGAAGACGATGGATCTGCGGCTGGCCAACGAGTTCGCGGATGCCGCTCAGAATCGTGGGTCGGCGATCAAGAAGCGCGAGGACACCCACCGCATGGCCGAGGCCAACAAGGCGTTCGCCCACTACCGTTGGTAGACCCGTTGGTAGACGGCACCCTGTCCCGGAGTTGAGACCCATGGCACGCAAGGTAGCGTTGGAAAACACTCGGAATATCGGCATCATGGCCCACATCGATGCTGGTAAGACGACGACTACCGAGCGCATCCTGTACTACACCGGGATCAACTACAAGATCGGTGAGGTCCACCACGGAACCGCGACCATGGACTGGATGGTCCAGGAACAGGAGCGCGGCATCACCATCACCTCCG
>JAAEQG010001464.1 GCA_024231775.1 bacterium | reverse complement strand
TCGGAAGAATGAAGCAATCTCAATCCCCCTTGCGGGGGGGAGGTGCTGCGCTGGAGAGTGGTAGTACAAGCGCCGACGGGTGGTCGGCATCGTGATAGATGGCCTGCTCGGCCACGGCGAGCAGCGTGCCGGTAGCCAGCGGCTCGCCTGTGCCCAGGTTGCGGCTCCAACGCGGGTGCGCGCCCGACGAGACTTGCAGGCGCAGACGGTGTCCGGTACGGAAGCGATAGGCCGTGGCCCACATGTCGATCTCGATGCGCAGGCTGCCATCCGGCTGTGGCTCTCCTTTGCCCGGCTCGACGCGGAAAAGGCCGTCGCACACGTTGATCGAGCGTCCGTCCGGCTCGACGTCACAAAGGCGGGCGAAGAAATCGGTGTGGGCCAGGCTCGAGCGGACGTAGAGTTCCGTCCGCACCGGCCCGATGACGTCCACGTCGTGCTGCAAGGGTGGCGTGGTGTAGCAGAGGACGTCGGGACGCGCTTCGAGCGCGCGGTTGTCCTGCGGCCCGGCTCCCCTCCGGCCAAGGAATGGGCCACCGGTGGCCGGGGTCGGGTCGGCGGGATCGTAGACGTAATGATCGGGGGATGATTCTGCTGGCGGGGATTCTGTCGCCAGCCGCGCCT
>JAAEQG010001463.1 GCA_024231775.1 bacterium | reverse complement strand
TCCATATCCACGTTCGCCTGGACCCCCGAGACGCACACCAAAACCGCCACCCCAATAATCATCGTAAAGCGTGCCATCATCGTGTCCTTCCTGTAGATGTCCCAGACAGGCGACTCTCCGATGACCGCGTGGTCAAGAATGAAAAAAGAGAGCCCGCCCACAAGCGTCTCTCTCTACCCTGTTCCTGATTCTTCGGTGGTGGATGCCTCCCCTCCTCCACCACAACCTATAATCATACTGGTTGCCCCTTCCGAGTCAAGCAAGAAACTCCGCCACCACCGCCGATACGCCGTTGGACTCCACCATCGCTGTGAATGCGGTGCTCCCCACTTCCGACCCGACTACCCCGAAACCGACGTTTTCGACCTAACCCGTAGTGTCACGTGATGTCACTTGCTTAACCGTTGCAATGTGACCGCTGTCTGAAAAGGAATAGGTTTAGTAGGCGACGAATAACTCGACTACATAACGGATAAGTGGACTACATACCTTAGATTGGCGTATAGATTTGCCCCGTTTGCCTGTTTAGCGGCATTCTGTGCATACCACGCCAAGCTAATTCGGTGTCTTAATGACAAGCAAAGGTAGGTGCCGCCAACTAAAGGCAAAAGTGAGTTAATTGGAAACCGATTGGAGGGGGGGAGTCGAGGGAGGGACGCCACTTCCCACCCTGAAATAATGTTTACTGAATCTCTAGCTGCCTCCGGCGACTAACTCCTTGTAGGTAACGGCTTTGGAGCCCACGGCGGCGACAATGAGACGGTCGAAGAGGCTGGCCTCCAGCCACCGACGATTGGTGCGGTAGTTGAACTCCGCCAGGTAGCTGTCCAGATGTTTGGGGGACACGCTGTGGTATGTGCCCAGAATCATCCGCTTCATATTCGCAATGAAGGTGTGCAACCAGGGAAACTTCTGCACCGCAGCCTTGCCGCTGCCAGTGACCGTCGCCTCGTGGGCATAGCCCGCCTTGGCTACCAACCGGTATGCGCCCCAACCGTCGGTCTTGAGCGTCGCCCCTTTGTTGATCTTGTTCTCCGCAAAACGGCGTAAGCAATGCCCGTCTGGACGAGCAATCGAGCGCATGGCCACATAACCGGGTTTGCCGTCGCCGCGCAGCTCCAGGGCAACCGCCACCACCGTCTTCTGGTCCGCTCCGCGACCTCTCTTGCCCTCGGCTTTGCCGCCCACGTAGGTTTCGTCCACCTCCACAAGCCCTTGCAGCACATAGCCTTCGTCGCGGCGACGCATCGCCCGCCGCAGCTTGTGCAGCATCAGCCAAGCCGTCGAGTAGCTCACCGAGATCTGCTTGGCCAGCTCGATGGCCGCGATGCCTTTCTTGTCCTGGGCCAACTGATAGATCGCCCAGAACCACTTCCACAACGGCGAGCGGATGCGGTGAAACACCGTACCAGCCGTCACCGAGGTTTGCCGATGACACTCGCGGCACTCGACCAGCTGTCGTCTGGGCAGCCACCAGCCTTTGCGGTGACCGCAGGCCGGGCAGACGAAGCGTTCGAGGTTTCGTCCCCAGCGGACCGTTCGCAGGTGTTCGACACCGGCCTCCTGGCTTCCAAATCACTCCATGAACTCGGCCACATTCATCACCGCCGGGATTGGCGTTTTTGGTTGCTCGACAGGCATCACACATCTCCTTGGATGAAACACGTAACACCTAACAAAGCCCAGACTTACGAACCGGAGTCAAGCAGAGATTCAGTTCGTTGAATTTGGTGTCGTCCGGAGAGTCGGCCCAGTTGCAGCTGCCGTGTATTGTGAATGTGCTGGCCTGCGTCAGCATTCTGGGGTTGGCACGTGTCGGCATGACGGCCACCGGCTCCTTGAACAAGCGGAACATCTCTATCTGATCAGCCACCTTCTTTGGGTCGAATTTCGTCGCTCGTTCAACGTCGTCCGCCATGATTCTCCAGGAAAACAGCGGTTGCCGGTTTGTGACTCGCTGGAGCCATTCCGGAATGCTCGAGCAGAAAGCCATCTCACTTCGGAGGAGTGTCCCGAAATCGTCCGCCATGTGAATTCGGCCGCTGCCTCGTCCGATTGCTGACTTCCCGTTCAAGCTGTAGGCATTCAATACGTAGATCGCTCCGTCCTCCTCGACGGAAACACCGTTGTCGTTCTCGCCTGCCACTGCGAAATACGCTGCCGTAAGGAAGTTTTCTGTCCAGTCGAGAAGTCGCGTCGGAACATTGTAGTGCTGTGCCATGCAAAGACGATCAAACGGGTTGTGAACCGCTGCCAACTCGGGAATGCGAGTTTGCAGGTGGTTGTTAATGAAGGCCTCAGCGAGATCGTCGTCGTCATTTGTCTTGCGGAATATGCCAGGAGTGAGAGGCCTTTGCCCCCTCACCTCATGCTCACCTCGGAACCAGATGCCGTACGGAAAGCGGTGGCGGCCCACGCGCCATGTAAAGGCGCTTTCGGAATCCGACGAGTTCGCTTCGAGGTCATCACGCAGCCACCGTACGATATCGAGAAGATCGTCGAAGCTTCGCGCTACCAGCGGAAATCCAGCATGACTCATCATCACTACCGTACCCCCAGAGGGTGTGTCCAGGGTCTTCAGACTTGGGTTCTCTATTCCGTTGTTATGCAAGCGCGGTCGCCCATGCGGGTGCCCTGGCCGATAGCTGGCGGCTGAAGATTCCCACGCCCCGATCAGCGTTTCGACCTACGCGCCGCATCCCTGCACACGCTGTGCTGTTCTACCATGTAATGCGCGGCAATGCAACGGTCCCGGTTTGCTGGCAGGCAGGCGGGCCGGGATCCTGCGATGCGGGGGATTCGTGTGGTTGACTGTGTCTGTGCAGCACTGCGCGTGGACCGCTCCCTGGCCAAGGTGTCGGTTTCGCCGGTGGCGCCGTCCCTCGCTGGAGGTGAGCCCTCGCTCGCCACCCACGAGGGGTGGCGCTACATTGGGGGCGGTCCTTTGGGTGGGTTTTCGGTCCTTGCTTGCCGGTTGCGGTTTCTGCTTGTATGCGGTTGCGGCGGGGACTGAGATATCGGTACAATGGGTGAACCGAGGGCTGTGGACGGAGGGCGGGGAACATGTCTGTTCTCCCGTGCGGTGGAGGCTTGGAGTGGTCGGGGTGATCGTGCGAGTGGCAGGGCTTAGTGTAGGGCCTGTCGCAATACTCCTCCGGCGAAGACTTCAGAGAGCTTTATGCCCGGAGGAGAGCCCCTCCCCCAGCCCCTCCCCAGGAGGGAGGGGGGTGTGAGGTAGGCTCCGCTCTGTGCGGTTGCGGCTGGGCGTGTTGGAGCGCGGATCGGGCGACAGGTTTTACTGTTGAACAGGAGGGGCGCTGGTGGGCATTTCGGCGAAGACAATCGGGCTGATTGCGGCGATGTGGTGGACTATCGGGGCGCCATCCCCCAGTCGGGCAACCGTGGTCGTGGACTGGAACGGTGGGGGTGACTACACGACGATCCAGGCGGCGCTCGATGCCACGAGCAATGGCGAAGAGATTGTGGTCATGCCCTCGACCGGCTCGCCACAGGGCGCCTATGTCGAGAACCTCAGCTTTCCGTTGAAGGACCTTACCCTGCGGAGCACGGCCCCGAGCAGCCCCGCAGTAGTTGCCGCGACAGTGATCGACGGGAATGCAGCAGGCTCGGTCGTGGATTTTGCCCTCGATGTCACCTCGAATGCGGTCCTGGACGGTTTCACCGTTCGCAACGGCAGTGCGCTGGCTGGCGGTGGGATTCGTTGCACTAATGGTGACCCCAAGATCCGTCGTTGCGTCGTCACTCAGAACACGGCGGAGGACGGTGGGGGGATTAGGGTTTGGAACGGGAGCCCGCTCATCGAGGGATGTACGATCAGCGACAACACCGCCACTTCGCAGGGCGGCGGGATCAGTTGCATGGGCTATGCGGCCGGACCGAAGCCTACCATTCTGCGCTGTGTGATTTCGGGCAACTCCGTGGATGGAGACTGGGTCTACGGTGGCGGAGTCCATTGCAGCGGGATCGACGTGGACATCACCAGTTGCGGGATTAGCGGCAACACGGCGGGCAGCGCGGGGCAGTCCGGTGCCGCGGGCGGTGGCGTCTACAGCACCGACGGGACGCTTACGGTGACGGATTGCACGGTCTCTGGCAATACGGCGACGGCGGGTCAGAGTTACGGCGGCGGCATCCGCAGTCTGTGGGGTACGCTGGCCGTGTCGGGCGGTGAGTTCTGGGGGAACTCGGCTGTTGCCACGGATTACAGCGGCGGCGGAGGGATCTCCTCCGACGGCGATCTGACGGTCAGCGGAGCTCTCATCACCGGGAACTCAGCGAATGGTGGCTTCAGCTTTTTCGATGGGGGCGGGGGCATCCAAGCCCAGTGCGGGACGGCGATCATCACCGACTGCACGATTGTGGACAACGACGCCACCGCGAGCGGTGGGGGAGTCCATGGGATCGGCACGTATTGCACATCCGGTCACTCCACTGAGCTGCGCAACTGCACGATCGCAGGCAACGACGCGGCTGGCGGCGCGGGGATAATGAGCTACGGCGGAAGTCTGGATGTCCGCGACTGTGCCATCACCTGGAATGAAGCCACCGGTGACGGTGGCGGGATCCACGTAGACACCAGTGTGGCGACGGTGATCGGCTGCACGATTGCGCACAACTCTGCTTCACCGGACTTTGGCGGCGGCGGCGAGATCGCCTCGTGGTCCAGCCAGTTGACCCTGACGAACGACATTCTCTGGGGTGGGACGGGGGTGTTTGGCGCGGAGCTGATGGTCGATCGTTGGGAGGTGACGGACACATCTTGGGCAACCGTATCCTATTGTGACGTGGCGGGCGGAGAGGCTGGCGTTTATGTTGGGGACGGTTCCACGCTCACTTGGGGAGACGGCAACCTTGAGGTCGATCCGCAGTTCGTGGACATCGACGGGCTGGACGGCGATTCGAGCACCTGGGCCGACAACGACTTCCACTTGGCGGGCGCCTCTCCT
>JAAEQG010001462.1 GCA_024231775.1 bacterium | reverse complement strand
GGTCGCCGCGCCGGTACGAGTATCGCTCGTCACATTGCTCGAGCAGGTCGTTCACCGTATCACGATGTTGCGGGACGTAGACGTCGCTCTGGCGCAGGCTCTCCCGGCGCTTGATGCCCAGGATCACGATCTGCTTGAAATCGTCAAACCCCGCAGGCCCCTCGTCATCGCCGAAGCGAAAGACACGAATGTCCTGAAAATGCCGGACGAGGTAGACGACCAGGTCGTAGGTCACGGCGGTGGTCGGGATCACATAGGCCAACACGCCCCCCTTGACCAGCGACGACAATCCCATCTTGAGAAAATCAAACTCCATCCGGCCCCCAACGCCATTCTGGTCATATGGCGAATTGAGGTACAAGACGGACGCAATGCCGTAGCGCACCGGAGACCAGGCCACGGCCTCGAGCGGTGCTTCGAGCACCAGGTCGAGCCGTTGGGCGGCCTCCGCTGCCCGGTCGGGCGAGATCTCCACACCCCAGGTCTGCACCGGGCGGGTGGTGCGCGGAGCCACGGCTTTCGCCAAAGCCTCCAACGCCAACCCCTTGCCCGCGCAGGGGTCAAAGAGACGGATGACGCCCCGCTGCCCCCTGGCCGGGACGAGGTACGAGGCGATGTGGTCCATCACCGCGAGCGGGGTAGGATAGTATTCGCCCTTTTCGATTGCTGCTAGTCTTGCCATTATTTGCCTCCTTCTATTCTCTTCTCCCACGGGAGAAACGCGGGTGCGGCTCCATTCCACAGGAGCAGCG
>JAAEQG010001461.1 GCA_024231775.1 bacterium | reverse complement strand
TATCCGCACTGCTGGCGAACCGGCGACGAACTGATCTTTCGCCTGGTGGACGAGTGGTACATCTCCATGGACTGGCGCGAGGAGATCAAGGAGATGGCTCAGCGGGTCAACTGGTTGCCGCCGGCCATGCGCGGCCTCGAGCGAGAGCTCGATTGGCTGACCACGATGAGGAACTGGATGATCTCCAAGAAGAGGTACTGGGGATTGGCTTTGCCCGTCTGGGAGTGCCCCGCCTGCAGCCACTTCGACGTCATCGGCAGCCGTGAGGAACTCGAGGAACGGGCCGTCGAAGGCTGGGATCGGTTCGAGGGCCATTCTCCCCACCGCCCGTACGTCGATTGGATCAAGATCAAGTGCACGAAGTGCGGCGAGTTGGCTGCTCGGGTCCCGGACGTGGGCAACCCCTGGCTGGATGCCGGCATCGTAGCCTACTCCACGGTGGGCTACACCTCCGACCGCGAATACTGGGACCAGTGGATCCCCGCCGATCTGATCACCGAGTGCTTCCCCGGCCAGTTCCGCAACTGGTTCTACTCGATGCTGGCGATGAGCACCATGATGGAGATGGGCAAGGAGGAGAAGCGTCCGCCCTTCAAGAACCTGCTTGGCCACGCCATGGTGCTCGACGAGAAGCGCCAGGTCATGCACAAGTCCGACGGGACGGCCATCTGGTTCGAGGAAGCGGCGGAACAGATCGGCGTGGACACCATGCGTTGGATGTACTGCGCTCAACCGCCCACCGTGGACCTGCCCTTTGGCTTGCGTCACCCCGGGGAAGAGATCACCGTCGAAGGTGACGACGGTGAGGTGATTACTCACACGGTAAGCGGTGAGCGTCTGTGCAGGGTGTCCTCGACCCCGGCGGACGAGACCCGCCGGCGGGTGCTGTTACCTCTGTGGAACTCCTACGCGTTCTTCTGCAATTACGCACGCCTGGATGAGTTTGACCCCTCAGCCCCCCCGGTCCCCCTGGAGAAGCGTCAGGATATCGACCGTTGGATTCTGTCGGATCTGCAACTGCTGGTCGCCACGGTCCATGAGCACTTCCAGAGGTACGAGCTGGCTCCGGTGTGTCATTCGCTGGAGAAGTTCCTCGAAGACCTGAGCACCTGGTACATCCGCCGCAACCGCCGCCGCTTCTGGCGCGGAGCCTCCGAAGGCGACACCGACAAGCTCGCCGCGTATCAGACCCTTTACGAGGTCCTGGTTACGCTCGCCAAGCTGATGGCGCCGATCGTCCCGTTTGTCACCGAGCGGATCTATCAGAACCTCGTCGCCGAACAGATCGAGGACACTCCCGAGAGCATCCACCTATGCACCTTTCCGCAGCCGAACGAAAGCCGCATCGACCACGCTCTCTCCGACAAGATGGCTGCGGTGCTTAGGATGGTCTCCCTCGGGCGGTACGCCCGCACGGTCGCCAAGCTCAAGGTTCGCCAGCCGCTCGCGGAATTGCTGGTCGTACCCGCAGGTGACACCGACGCCGGCGCCGTTCAGCAATTCGAGACCCATCTGCTCGAAGAGCTCAACGTCAAGAAGGTCACCGTCAAGGCCAGCGTTGGGGATATGCGTACGATCCAGGTCGGGTTGAACAAGAAGCTCGCCGGCCCGAAGTACGGGCGCCGGCTCGGGGAGATCGCCGCCGCCCTCGCTAAGCTCGATCCCGCCGCGGTTCTGGAAGCCGTGGAGAAGGGCCTGTGGGTCACCGTTCAGGTTGGGGAAGATACCATCAACCTCGAACCGGCGGAGGTCACCGTCGTAAAGAACTACGGCGACGACTGGGCGGTCGCCGAGGATCGCGGTACGGTCGTGCTGCTGGACCAGCGGATCACCCCCGAGCTGCGCAACGAAGGGTTGGCCAGAGATATCGTCCGCAACGTGCAGAACCTGCGCAAAGACGCGGGGCTGAACATGGAAGATCGCATCGTCCTCTCGTTACGGACCGACGCCGACGAACTCAACGCCGCCATCACCGCCTGCGCCGACTACATCACCGCCGAGACCTTAGCTTCTGAACTCAAGAACACCGCGCTTGACTGTCCTAGTGGGACGACGGAGGTCAAGCTCGCCGGTCACACTCTGCACATCAGCCTGGGTAGAACTTGAGCAGTGACAGTCGGTGGGCAAACGTCGGTTGCACAGGGACTGTCGGATTGGTCGCCCGTAGCCATCATGATTATGATGCTGATCCTGGTCACTGAGTGCCGATTGGGTTTGCGGTAGTGGGCGATGATAAACGTCCTCCCCTCCCTTCCAGGGAGGGGTTGGGGGAGGGTCAAGAGGCGCCAAACCCGCCCCCTCACCCTGCCCTCTCCC
>JAAEQG010001460.1 GCA_024231775.1 bacterium | reverse complement strand
TCTCGTCCGGGGGAGTCGCTGCCGACCGCGCTACACCCAGACCTAGCCGATGGGAGCCGAAACTCCCGCTTGAGCGCTCCTATCGGCGTAGGAGCGCCGCACGCTGGCATTGTGACATCCTACCCCCGGCCCACCAGCACGAGACCGAGGGGGACGTGACCGCTTGCGCGGTCATTTTGTCCGTTAAAGCCGGATTATGCCGCCAATGGTGCGGAGGCGAATGCGGCTTGCGGGACTGGAATCCAAGTGTTCTTGGCACTTTGGAGTTTGTGCTCCGTTGTTAACGGGGCCAGAGCGCCCCGGCTTGCCATCCGTGACCAGCCTTCCCCGTCGAAGCCTGTCATCCCCGATGTGTGTGCATTATAGCACGTCTTTGGTGTAACGACAAATCAAAAAACCGGCAAACTTGTGGGGGTATGGCCGGTTGACCAGAACGGAAGAATGACTATAATCTGTACATCACAATTTGGGAGGTCACATAATGAACATCATTGATCTGCGTAGCGATACTGTAACCCATCCGACGCCAGCGATGCGAGAGGCGATGTACCGGGCGGAGGTGGGCGACGATGTTTTTGGAGATGATCCGACCGTCAACCGCCTGGAGGAGATGGCGGCGGAGCGTCTGGGCAAGGAGGCGGCGCTGTTCGTGGCCAGCGGCACGATGGGCAACCTGGTGTCGCTGCTCACTCACTGCGGGCGCGGCGACGAGGCAATCATCGGCAACCGCAGCCACACCTA
>JAAEQG010001459.1 GCA_024231775.1 bacterium | reverse complement strand
GCGGCGATGCCGGTGCCCTGCGCGGGTCCGGACTGCCGGCAAAAAATCTCAAAAAAGATGCAAGAAGTCGCGGCTGTTTTACGTCTTATAGAGGTGGAGCGCGTTGTCTGCGCCGGAGGAGCCACGAAGTCCCAACATGGGGCAGGGCGACGCAGGGCGACGCAAGGAGATGCAATGAGCAGGTCACCACGCTTTCTCCCAGAGAACAAGAACGGCGTCCTCGTCGAGGTCAGCAGCCGCACGGTCAACGCATGGGCGCTGATGCGACCCTGCCCTGAGCTCAGCGACGTCACCGTCGGCGTGCTCGGACGATCCCTCGAGATCTCGCCGGTGGAGATCGTCGCCATCTGCTGCATGTCAAACCACTACCACGCGCTTCTGGTCGCCTATGATCAGCAGCAGCTGTCGCGCTTCATGCAGCACTTCCAGTCCAACCTGTCGCGCGAGGTGGCGCGGCTCGTCGGCTGGAAAGGACCGCTGTGGTCACGACGCTACGACGGAATCGTCGTCAGCGACGAGCCCGAGGTGCAATGGGAAAGGCTGCGCTACGTCCTGGGAGGCGGCGCGAAGGAGGGTCTGGTCGAAAGTCCGTTGCAGTGGCCGGGGGTGCATGCCGCACGCGCCCTGGTCGACGGCGTGCCCCTCGAAGGCCATTGGTTCGATCGAACCAGCGAATCGATGGCCAGACGCCGCAACGAGGACGTCGAGGAGCACGATTTCGCCACAAAGTACCGGGTCGAGTTGTCGCCATTGCCGGCGTCTCGCCAGCTCACGCCCGAAGCGTATCGGGACAAGGTCACGGCACTGGTTCGGGACATCGAGGAGGCCGAGGTCCAACACCGCGACGGGCCTGTAATGGGAGTGGCGAAGATCCTGAATCAGGATCGGTTCAAGGCTCCCTCGAAGAGCACCAAGAGCTCACCCAGGCCGCGCTTCCACGTGAGCAGCCCCGAGGTGCGCGATGCGCTCTGGAACGAGCTCAGGGTATTCCAGCTCAAGTACGGCGAGGCGGCCCGGGCCCTGCTGTCCGGTGAGCTCACCGCGGCCTGGGACTTTCCCCAAGGCTGCTATCCTCCCGCCCTCCCATTCACCGGAAAACCTGCCCCTCCGACGCCACCGCCACCACCCACGCGCGACATCACGGAGACGGATTCGGGGACGTTGAAACGGGGTGAGGTCCCGGTGGTCGAGATTGCGGGGAGATGGCAAGCAACGGCCCCGGCAAATCAGCGCGATCAGGAGGAGCCGCGGGCTCGCGGCCAGCCTTCCTGAGGTTTCGGAGTGAGACGTGCTCCGCGTTGGTCCGGGCCAAGGTCGACGCGGAGCCAAATTGACCGAGATGAGGGTCGGCCCCAGCGGGAGCACGCCCGCGAGGCGCTCGACGAAGCGCCCGAGGGCGATTTGCGTCTATTCGAAGGCCCGCCAAGCGGCTCTTACCGCTCCTGACCCCCACCACCACCCCTGTTTTTCCGGATCTCGCCGCTTTCGCCCCCGCGGGAGCGGCCCCGATGCCTTCTTTGAGATGTCGAGGCCCCGTCTGATCCCCGATCTGGAGGTCTAACCTACTGAATGTAGGTTAGTTGACATAGATCACGTAACCATGGAAAAGAATGGACCATGAGCCGCTATTAAGCGTATCTAACTTACTGCAAGTACGCCGGTTGGAAAATCAATAACTCTGTACTCGCCAAGTTGTTCCGTAAATATTTTCAGTCAATATAATTCCCTGAATTTAAGCGACTTGCAAATCGTCCAGCGACTTGCAAATCGTCTGGCACTTTTTATTGGCTGCGGCCGCACTTTTTATTGGCTGCGGCCGAGTTACGGTATGAATGGGCGGTCAAACCGTCCGGGACATGGTGCTCATCCTCCGGCGAGTCCATCCGCAGCCATCCCGATCAAGGCTTCTCCCCGGGCGGCAGCATCGACGTCAGCACCGCATCCAGCTCCTCGTCGGACATGGTGTCGACCTGGGCCAGCAGGTCGTCGACGTCTTGGGGCTCGGCTGCCATGCTCTCCTCCGCCTCGCCAGCGGGCGCCTCGCCGC
>JAAEQG010001458.1 GCA_024231775.1 bacterium | reverse complement strand
GGCAGCCCCTGGTTCCTGACCACCCTGTGGTACGGCTGCTACTATGCGGTTCGGCAGGACCAGACTGCGGGCACGGCCGACATCGACAACCACAAGTACCGCCTCGACCTGCTGGTCGACCGTGTGGGACCGATCGGCTTCGGCGCAGAGCAGATCGCTCCGTCGAACAGCCTGCTCTATCCGGGCCAGACGGACTTCCTCCTCCAAGCCGCCTGGCCGAACGCGTGGGAATCGATGTCATTCTTTGTCGACGCCCTCATGCTGTTCCTCGACTACACCCCGGACGCTCCGGGCAACACCCTGCGCATCGAGCCCAAGCTGCCCAGTGCGTGGTCGACGATGACGTTTGCGAATCTCACCCTGGGCGACCACCGCCTGGACGTGGTCTGCACGGAGACCGCCACCTACAACCACCACACGTTCACCAACGTCACCGGATCAGCCGTCGACTACGACACGGTCATCCGCGTACCGGCCGGCACGACGATCTTCGCCGTAACCCAAAACGGAGTCGCCCAAGCCTACAGCTACGACTCAGCCACCGGCCGCGTACAGGTATCCGGTTCGCTTGCAGTCGGCCTGGGAGCAACCACGGACGTGCGCGTCTACTACGGACTGCGCGGAGACGCCGAGGGTGACGACGATGTGGACCTGGCTGATTACGCCTCGTTCCCAGCTTGCCTGACCGGCCCGGACAACGGACCTCCCGCGCCCCAGTGTGCGGTCTTCGACTTCGAGCCGGACAACGATGTCGACCTGGCGGACTTCGTGGCTTTCACCTTGGTGATGAATTAGCGGCGTTTGAGTCCAAACGTAGCGTCCGGCGTCTCGCCGGACGTCTTCTACTCTCGGCACGGGTGCCCCATCCTTTGCACAGCATAGGGTGGGGGCTCACTGCCGACTTGAGGGCGGGAAGCAGGCCTACGCGGGGGCTTTAGCCATTTCGAGGGCTTCGGCGGGACAGACGGTGACACAGAGGCGGCATCCGGGGCAGCGCTCCGTATCGATGCGCGGCAGGCGGTCCTGGCCGTCGAGCTTGATCGCCTGGTGGCCGCCGTCGCGGCAGGCGATGTAGCATAAGTCGCACTTGACGCAGCGATCCTCGATCAGCGACGACACCATCTTGGCGTCGCGCCGCAGCTCGCCGTGACCGACGATGCGCTGGAGGCTTTTGCCAATCAGGGCCGCCGGCTGAGCGAGGTCTTTCTCGTCGAGATAGAACGCCAACCCATCGCAGAGATCGTCGATGATGTCAAAGCCGAAGTGCATCACCGCGGTGCAGAACTGCACCGTGGTGGCTCCGACCAACATCATCTCCACCGCATCACGCCAAGTCACCGGACCGCCGGTCGCAGTAATGGGAATGTCCACGTGGGAGCTGATCTCCGCCAGGGTGCGCAGGGTGATCGGCTTGACCGCCGGGCCGCTCATCCCGCTATAGGTGCTGTACCCCACGACATCAGGGTAGGGAACCAACGTATCGGTATCCACTCCCATCAGCGAGGGGATGGTGTTCGCCGCGCAGATGGCGTCCGCCCCCCCGTTCTTGACCGCCCGGGCCACCTTCACAATATCAGTCACCTGTGGCGTGATCTTGATAACCACCGGGCAGCGCTTCGCCGCCGATTTGACCCAGCCGGTCACTCGTTCGGTGGCGTCGATAGACTGGGCCAGCATGGCTCCGGGCTCTTCGCCCATGCTCCCCTGCGGACAGGAGAAACTGCACTCGATGACATCAACGCCGGCGTCCTCGAGGCGCCGCACCAGGTGCTGCCACTCCTCCTTCTTCGTGCCCATGATGCTGACCGAGACGACATGGGCGGGGTACTCCTTCTTGAGCGTCGCTGCACGCTGTTCCACAACGTCGATGTGATGCTCCGAGATCAGATCGATGTTCCCCAGTCCGATGATGCGGGCGCCGTCCTGGTGTACCGCGCTCATCATCGGATAGACCAGGTCCACCGATTCCGTCTCGACCGAGGTGGTCTTGAGCACCGCGCCGCCCCAGCCCGAATCAAACGCCGCCCGGACCATATCCAGATCATCCGTCGGCGGCGCCGCCGACAATAGGAACGGGTTTGGAAACTTGACCCCGCAAAAGTCGATCGACAGATCCCGTTCATGGGTGATCATGGAGACATCTCCAAACAAAGAGGGGCGACGCCCTCCAAGAAGATCGCGGTTTCATCCCCCTGCCCCTCCCCAAACGACACACGGTGTGCGTTGATGGGCAAAGCGCGATACACGGTTTACCCGGTTCCCTTTTCGCGCAGGTAGGCGTCGATGGCTTGTCCGGCGCGCTTGCCCTCCGCGACGGAGTTCACAATGGTCATCCCCCCCGCCGCCACCACGTCACCGCCGGCAAACACTCCGGGGCGCGAGGTGGCTCCGCTTTCCGCGTCTGCCACGATCCGCCCGCTGCGGTCCAGGGCGACCCCGGGCAAAGCCTCAGCCAGCGCCGGAGCGGGTTGGGCCCCGATGGCCAGGACAATCATATCCGCGGGCAGCCAGTATTCGGTGCCTTCCAACGGAACGGCATTGGCGGGGACGAACTTGTCCGGCTCGTTCCAGCGAATCCGCACCGCTCGCAAGCCGGACACCTTGCCGCCTGCGCCGGTGATTTCGAGGGGCATCGAACGGGTGTGGAAGCGCACTCCCGCTTCCCAGGCTTCGTCCAACTCCGCGTGGTAAGCCGGCATCTCCCTCGGGGACTCCAGGCAGAGCACTTCGATATCCTGGGCCTCCAGGTCGTGCGCCGCTCCGGCGGCGTCCATGGCTACGCTGCCCCCGCCGATGATGATGACTCTGGAGGGCATATCCGGTTTCGGGCCGTCGCCCAGCGTGTAGGCGGCGAACTCGTTAAGCATCTTCTTCCACGTGGTCACGCCCTGAAGATCCTCGCCCGGCAGCTTCGGAGTCAGCGGTTGATTCGCCCCGGCGGAGACATACACGGCATCGAAGTCCTTCAACAGATCGTCAAGCGTCTGCCCGTCACCGAAGGGGGCGTTGGTCTTGATCTCCACGCCGAGGGCCTCGATATGGGCGATCTCTGCCGCGACCAGCTCCTTCGGAAGGCGGGCTCCGCGCACGCCATACGTGCAGACCCCTCCCGCGCGGCGGTTCCGCTCGAACACGACGGGGGCGTGACCGAGCACAGCCAGCTCCGCCGCCGCCGCCAGACCGGCCGGTCCGCCGCCGATCACCGCAACCCGACGTCCGTTGCCCGGTCCGCGGGCGGCTTCTCTGCCGAGCTGCAATTCGGTGACCGCCGCGTAGTGTTGAAGCTTGCCAATGTCGATAGGCTTGCTCAGTTCCGTAGCGGAACAGGCTCCCACGCATAGATCGTCCACCGGACACGCCAGTCCGCAGACGCCCGCGAAGACGTTGCGCTCACGGATCAGGTTGATCGCCCGCCGCGGGGAATCGAAGCGAATCGCCCGGATGAAGTGCTTCACCGGCACGTCCGCCGGGCAGGCTTCCACGCACGGCGGATCCTCGCACATCAGGCAGCGGGCGGCTTCCAGCTTGGCCTGGGCGTCGGTCAGGCCCACGTTACACAAGACCTCGCTCATGGATGGTCCTCTGGTCACCACGTAATCAGTTAACAGCCGTCTGCAGTCCGCGCCGAAGAGCGTTCTGCCACAGGCGTGCCCACGGTCCTCCGATTGCTCGTCACTCCGGTCGGGACTTTTGCCTCGGTGACACGCGGGGGCGTCACGCTACCAGAACCCTACCAGCGGGTCAACCCGGACCCGCATACCCCGCCCATGCAGGGTGCCTCCCGAACCAGGTGGCAGAAACTGGCGAGGGTGGCATGGGCAAGCAGCAGTTTGCCCGTGGAATCGTCCAACACGGGCAAACAGGTTTGCCCATGCCACCCTAAATGGAATGCACCCGCCCATGCAGGCGCTGGCTGGGCTCAGCCGTAGAGACGCAACATCTCGATGTAATAGCGCACCGACTCGGGCACCAAGTAGCGGATCGATCGCCCCGCAGCGACGCGAGCGCGAATGTCCGTGGCGGAGATGTCGATCTGCGGCGAATCCAGGATGTGCTCGCCCAGCTTCGCGATCTGCACCTCGCTCAGTTTCGGAGCGAGCCCGGACAGGTCGGGACGTTCCCAGCCCGGGCGCGCCGCGGTGACCACCGTACACGCCTCCACCAGTTCCTCCGACCGGCGCCAGGTGCCCAGTTCCATCAGCCAGTCCGCCCCAATGATCCAGTACAACTCGGTACCGTCGCCCAAGGTACTCTGGAGATGACCTACCGTGTCGATCGTGTAACTGGGTCCTTCACGGCATAGATCGTAGTCGCTGAACTCGAAGCGTTTCTCCCCGGCGATGGCCAACCGCACCATCTCCGCACGATGCTGCGGCGGGACGAGTACCTCGTTCTCCTTATGCGGTGGCGTGGCGGACGGGAGGAAGATCACCCGGGAGAG
Source organism: bacterium (assembly GCA_024231775.1). Lineage (GTDB taxonomy): Bacteria > Planctomycetota > Phycisphaerae > UBA1845 > UBA1845 > JAAEQG01. Next base: position 1,125 of record JAAEQG010001458.1, on the reverse strand, counting down.
CTCCAGCGTCTCCAGCACACTGCGGGCAATGATCAGGTGCCCGAAGTGGATCGGGTTGAAACTGCCCCCGAGTAGTCCAACGCGCTCTGCCATCCGACCCTCCTGCCGCTGTGGTCAAGCGCTCATCGTATTTGACGACGCCTGCACCCGTCAATCAGCCGAAAAAGTCCGGCATGGGCTACCGCTGTGCAAGCTGGCGGCGCCGTCAAAAAGCGGGTCTAATGACGCTGGCGCTCAAGTGAGAACCATGGCGGAAGCGGTGCGAACCTCGGTCATCCTGGCGACGCGTAACCGCCGGGACGTGTTGCTCAACACCCTGGATGAGGTGCGCGCCGCGGTCGGCCCACCCGAGCAGACCGAGATCATCGTGGTGGACAACCGGTCCCGCGACGGCACCGCCGACGCCGTCCGCGCCCGTCACGCCCACGTCAAGCTCATCCGCGCCCCTGGCAATCTGGGCAGTTGCGCAAAGGCTCTGGGAGTCGAACAGGCCACTGGCCGCTATATCCTCTTTCTGGATGACGATTCCTACCCGCAGCCCGGTTCCGTCGAGCGAATGATCGAGCACCTGCAGAACGATCGGTTCTTGGGCGCAGTTGGTTTTCAGGTTCATCTTCCGGATGGCTCGCGGGAGTGCAGCGCCCTCCCGAATGTGTTTGTGGGGTGTGGCGTGGGCTTCCGGACCAGCATGCTCCGGGACATCGGGTCGCTGGACCCCTCGCTGTTCATGCAGGCGGAAGAGTACGATCTCGCGTTTCGGATGATCAGTGCAGGCTGGCGGGTGGCCTGCTTCCCGGACTGCCACGTCCAGCATCTCAAGGTGTCCGGGGCGCGGAGTTCCGCCCGCACCGCCTACTACGACACCCGCAACAACCTGATCATCCTCGCCCGCTATCTTCCCCAGCCCTATTTCACCATCTATCATCAGGACTGGATCAAGCGGTACCGCTGGCTCGCGGCGGCCAATCTGCGGATCGGAGCCCATCTGCGCGGGTTGGTTTCCGGGTTTGCCTGCGGACTGCCGGACCGGCGCCTGTACCGGCCTCTACGTCTGACCGCCGACGCGGTGGAGGCGCTGTTTCGTTTTGACGAAATCAAAGAGCGCATGTCCGAAGTGCGCGAAGC
>JAAEQG010001457.1 GCA_024231775.1 bacterium | reverse complement strand
ATGGGCTGGACCCGGCGGGTCCTGGTCCAACAGATCGAGAACCAGACCTACGAGAAGACCCTGCTGAGCCAGACCAACTTTGCCGAGACCGTGCCGGAGCCCATCCGCGATCAGGCCCGGCTGGCGGTCAAGGACGAGTACACCTTCGACTTCCTTGACCTCGGCGACGAGTACAGCGAACGGCAGCTCGAGACCGCGATCCTGGCGCGGATCGAGCCCTTCCTGCAGGAGATGGGCGGTCTGTTCGCCTTCGTCGGCAGCCAGTACCGGCTGGAGGTCTCCGGCAAGGAGTACTTCATCGATTTGCTGCTCTTCCACCGGGTCTTGCGCTCGTTGGTGGCAATCGAGCTGAAGATCGGGGAGTTCCAGCCGGAATATGTAGGCAAGATGCAGTTCTATCTCGCCGTCCTCGACGACACGGTACGGGTGCCCGACGAGAACCCCGCCATCGGCATCATCCTCTGCAAGAGCAAGGACAAGACCATCGTCGAGTACGCGCTGCGCGAGTCGAACAAGCCGATCGGCGTGGCGTCGTACCGCGTTGTGAGGACGTTGCCGGAAGAGCTGAAGGGACAACTGCCGGAGCCGGAGCAGGTGGCGAAGCTGCTGGAAGGCTTGGACTGAAGAGCTGGCGCCACTGAGGTGGGCTCTCGACGCAGGCGATCGCGGAGCTGGATCAGCACCGCTCCCGGGTGGCGGAGCTTCGGCAGAAGCTGACGGAGAAGCTGTCTTCGGAGGCCGAACCCAATCTGCCGTTCGTCTTCTTCCGTTCTGAGGAAGGGAGCAGCCGCGGCAGCCCCCGTCAGCTGATCATCGCCCCGGAGGCGAGGTGGGTGGCCTTGTTCGTGCCGGTGATCGATCCGGAGTTTTATCCCGGATATCGGTT
>JAAEQG010001456.1 GCA_024231775.1 bacterium | reverse complement strand
TCGTCCTCGACTTTGGCGCCGGTTGGCGAAAACTGCTCAACAGCCCGGAGGTCGACGCGAACCGCGTAGAGGTGTGGCAACTGTTCCCCGGCGCGACGACGCCGTTCCGCTGGAATCCGTGGCAGGTGGGGAAACGCATCCAGCCAGACCGGCAGTTATTGGCTACCTGCGAGATTTTCAAGAACTCGGGCCGGATGGGGGCGCGTCAATTGGGCTTTATGCGGAGGGCGGCCAGGGAATTGTATTTGGAGCACGGGGTCCTCACCGCCGACGAGGAGGTATTCGCCGACTCTTCCTGGAACCGGGTCCTGAACCCGGGTGAGGAGACGGTGGTGAACACGGCCCGGCAAGAAAGGGGTTTGCCGGAAGAGGGGCGCGTCGGCGTCCACCTGGGCGACCTAGAACCGTTCGAACGGCAGGCGCTGGCCGTCCACCGTTCGAAGCGAGTTGACATGACCGCCTGGGTCAGACGGCTCCGGTCGTACATCCCCGAGTTGGATAAGAAGGGCGACCGCGCCAGCGTGCAGTCGCTCGAAGGGGCGCTCCTGCGGCTAGAGGTCTTTACCCAGGGCGAGGTAGCCCGGATGTACGGGTCGGGCGAGGGGACGGTGGCGGTCGAGGACCTGGGGCTTTTAGGGCCCTCCCACGACCGGTGGGGCATCTCCATCCTGGAGGGCGGGGCGGAGATGGACGAGTACGCCAAGATCGCCGTCCTGGGGCTGGTGGCCTGGCACCTGTACAACGACGCGGTGGTGCGGAGGCGTGAGGACATTGGCAAGCAGGCGAGCCCTGTGATGCAGATCGTCTTTGAGGAAGCGAACAAGATCCTGACGGGGATCGACACCACCGGAGAGGAGCCAAAGTCGGGAGCGGCGGCGACGACGGAGCTGTTCCAGGGGATGTGGCGGGACGGGCGCAAGTATCGCATCTTTCTCCATCCCATCGTGCAGACCGTCAGCGCCTTGCCCCCAGGGATACTTGCATCCTGCAACAACGCCTTCTTTGGCCAGACAAAGAACCCCGCCGACCGGGACCTGATAATGTCCCACCTGGCCTTTAGCGAGAAAGGGTTCACGGATGAGGATTACAAGCGCTTCCAGAGCCGGATGGCGATCGGGATGGCGGTCTGCAAATTGGGCTATTCCAGCGACGTCGTGAACACCACCCCTTTCCTCGTGCGCCCGTCGATGGTGCGGGTCGAGGAACCGAGCGACAGACAGATTTGGAGGGCAACAGTATGACAAAGATTATCCTGGCTGGATTGGAACAAGAGACGCTGACGCGCGCGGCGCACCCACCGTTTGCCGCAGCCGGATTCGACGTGGCGGCGGTGGTGGACGTCGCGGAGGAATTGGCGGACGCCGTCGCCCTGGCTCCTGGCGCGTTGGTCGTGGTGGAAGCGCAGATGTACGGGTCGCCGGAGGAAGCCGCGACCCGATTGGCGAGCCTGTCCCCGACCGGCGTGATGGTGGTCCTGCCGAGGGCGTGGGAGGAGAGACAACACCTGTTCGCTGACGTGCCCAACCTGGTGGAGGGACACACCGAGCCGGTGACGTGGGCGCAGGTAGCGGCATCGGCGAAAGGCAAGGCAGGGGAAGGCCCTCGATTGCCGGTGAGCCAAGAGCAACCGGTCGACGGCGCTCCCGCAGCGACAGAGCAGGCGACTGCCGCAACCCGGATTATTCGCCGAGAGCGCAAGCCCATCGTACGGTTGGGTTTCTACGGCACGCGCGGCGGCGCGGGAGTCTCCATCACCGCGCTCTCAGCGGCTCAGGTTTTGGCCCAGGAAAAGGGCCAGCAGGTGGGTCTGTTCGATGCCACGGGCCGGGGCGACCTGCACGTGATGCTCGACTTGCAACCGACGGGGGAACCTGTCTCTCCTGTCTCTAACAGGGGTATCACGCTCTTCTTGGCCCCGCCGGACGAAGAGACGGCGCGCTGTTTCGACGCCGTCATCGTGGACGGG
>JAAEQG010001455.1 GCA_024231775.1 bacterium | reverse complement strand
TGTGTTGGTGCGTTCGGGGCCGGCGCCGTTGCTTCGCTACAGCTATGGCGCTGTGCCGTTCAAGCCCTACGTCCAGGAATTGTACACGCCCAATGGACGGAACGTTCTGCGGGACGCGCCCCACGATCACTTGCACCACCACGCGCTGATGTTCGCGGTGGCGGTCGATGGCGTGAACTACTGGGAGGAAACGCCCGCCTCGGGGCGACAGACCCATGCCCACTTCTCCGGCGTTGTCGTTGACGAAGGTGGATTACCGAACGCGGGTTTCAGCGAGGAACTCGTCTGGACCGATCCGTCGGGCCAGGGGACTCTACACGAGCAGCGCACCATTCGTGTGTGCCGGACCACCGAGCCCGAGGCGACCGTGATGCTCTGGCGGAGTCAATTGTCGGTGCCCAAGGGCAAGCCGGCCGTCACGCTGACAGGGGCGCACTACTTTGGTCTGGGGATGCGATTCATTCAGGCGATGGATGGGACCGGGTCGTTCCGCAGCGCGGGTGACAAACCCGCTACGGTTTTCCGCGGTGAGGAGAAGCTCGTGCGCTCCGACTGGTGTGCATATACGGCCGCCGTTGACGGCAAGGATGTGACGGTTGCCATGTTTGGCCATCCCGACAACACGCGCCATCCCACGATGTGGTTCACCATGGTCAAGCCGTTCGCCTACCTGTC
>JAAEQG010001454.1 GCA_024231775.1 bacterium | reverse complement strand
CTCCTCAGGAGCTGGCCTTGCGTTTTGCCGAACACCTGGTCCACGGCTATGGACATGATGCGGATGCCACCTGGCTGCTTGATGAGCACGAGATCCACCTGATGATCAACTCCAACCCCGACGGACGCCAACGGGCGCAGGAGCTGGCGTGGTGGCGCAAGAACGCCGACAACGACCACTGTTCCGATAGCGATGATCGAGGAGTGGATCTCAACCGCAACTTCGAGGTGGGTTGGGGCGCCGGTATCAACGTCTGTTCGTCGACGGATCCGTGTGATCCGACCTTTCTCGGCAACGCTGCCGGATCCGAACCGGAGATCCAGGCCATCGAGAACTACTTGCTTTCGGTTTTCCCGCCCCAGATTGATCATCGACCAGAAGAGGAGCTCACCGGGGTTTTCTTCGACCTCCACAGTTCCGGGCAGTGGCTGAGCTGGGCGTGGTTTTACACCTCTGAGTACACTGTCAACAATGCTGCCCTCCAGACCCTCGGACGCAGGCTGGGTTACCTAAACGGCTACGATCCGTATCCTCCCTATGGCGCTTGTGGTGGTGGGTCGGTGGACTATGCCTACAGTGTTGCTGGCGTGGCCGGTTACCTGATGGAGCTGGGTTCCGCATTTTTCGAGGATTGCGAAGTCTTCGAGCAAACGATTCTGCCGGACAATCTCGAGGCCTTGATTTATGCTGCGAAGGTTGCCCGCAGCCCCTTCTGGACGCCGGCAGGTCCGGACGTGACTTCGATCGAACTCCTTCCAGGAACAGTGGTCGCCCCCGGAGAGCCTGTCGAGGTCCGGGCGCTAGCAGACGACACCCGTTTCAACCACTCCATGGGTAACGAGCCCGTACAGCAAATCGCCGCCGCGGAGATGACCCTTGATGATCCGCCCTGGTCCCCGGACGCACCGCCGCCTATTCCCTTTCAGGCGGTCGATGGCAACTTCTCGGATGAGCAGGAAGGGGTCTCTGCCGGGCTTGACACCTCCGGTCTGGAGCTGGGCCGGCACACCCTCTATCTGCGCGCCCAGGATGCCAGTGGGAGATGGGGAGCGGTGAGCGCGGTTTTCGTTTGGATCAGCGAGCCCGGCAGCATATTTTCCGACGGGTTTCAGTCCGGAGACACATCGCAGTGGGCATCGACAATTGGGGATTGAGCAAATCCCTTGGTCTGCCGGAGACGCCTGCAGGATTCCCTGGGACGCACCACTAGCCGCCGGGGCCAGAAAAAAAAACAAGGTCCACCCCCGGCCCCCCCCCCCCCCCCCACGGTGCCCCCCCCGCGCCG
>JAAEQG010001453.1 GCA_024231775.1 bacterium | reverse complement strand
GGACGTGCGTCGCACTGCCGATCAGCATCGCCGGCGTATGTTCATCGGCAATCAGGCCGAGCCGTTTCTTGCGGTACAGCCACGGGCAGGCCATGAAGTCGAGCAGTTGGTGGCTGGACAAGTACTCGCCCGCCTTGGCGTGGTACATCCCCATGCGATTCTACCGCCGCAACGGCCGACAGATGATCCTGACCGACGGAAAGCCCACCGCCGCACCAGCGCACGAGCGCAGCATCAACGAGACACTCATCGAGGCCATAGCCAAGGCCGAAGTCAAAGGGTTGCGCCGGTCACTCTCCTCTTGCCGCCCGCCGCCCGCCGTGATAGCATGAAGCTGGCCTAAGAGAAGATCCCGCCGAAACAGAAGCGGAACTCGTCAACAAGGGGACCTTCTGACAGCCGCGGAGGCCTCCAGCATGGACAGGATATCGACGCCGCTCGTAGCCCCGCTATAGAAGGCAGGGAGGATGGGATGGCAGAACGACGATGGGTGATGCCGCTGCTGTATCTGGCGGTTGGTTTCTGCGCGGTGGGGACGGGGGTCTGGCTGCACAGAAACCATATCGCGGTCGAACTTGGCCTACCTGCGCCCCGCGCGGATGGCCCCGTGGAGACGCAGCCGGCGCTGCCGACACGCGTTTCGTTTGACGGCAAGACGGTGGAACTCTACTACACGGATCCCGAACTGCCCGGGGGCCTGTGCATTGGTTTCGAGATGTCCGAACAGACGGACACGGAAGGTACACCGCGTCGGGAGTATCTGCTCCAGATCCGGGATGGCGAGGTGAGCAAGGGGATCGAACTGGCCGCGGGGTGGTTCCACTACCTGGTGGACGTGACCGGAGATGGGCGAGAGGAACTCATCGTGGGCGAGCCCGAACTACCCGAGCAACTCTGTGGGGGACTGCGTCGGGTTCAGATACACGAGGTGAGGGACTTGGACTCAGCTTCCGGGCAGCACATACTGGGGCCCCGGCTGCTGCAGGTCGTCCGTTTGTGGCGGCGCTATGATGTGTACGCCTTGGGCGAGGATATGCGTCAACTCGGCTGGGCTGGTAAACGGGGTCCCACGATGGCTTGTACCGACTCGGCGCACGGGGCCGTAGAAGGCCCAACGAGAGCGTGGTTGGCGAGCATCACGGCCCACGATCAGACATGGGCGGACCCGTACGGGACGGGCGTGCCCGTCTACTGCAAGACGGAAGTGGAGTCTGAACTCTGGCGTACCGAGGAAGACGGCAGGGAATACGTGATCGTCAAACGCCTGGTGGCGACCTGGGAGTTCGACAGGGGATCCGACACGTTCGCGTGGGTGAAGCGCCACGTTCTCATACCCGGCGAGGGGAAGAAACTGACCCCGGACGACCTGCAGGGCATTCTCCGCCCCTGATGCCGTCGCGCGAAGGCGGATGTCCTTCATGGCGTCAATTGTACTCCCCGGCCCCCGGCCGTGCCACGACCATATCGCCCGTGGTAGCACGTTGGTGTCGATCGCCCGGACGTACCGCGAGGTCCGCGAGTGCGACGACACAGGGCCAGACGCAGCCACGCTGGCCCGGCTGGACGAACTCCGCACCCGGCACGACCAAACGCGAAAATCAATCCGGGCCGTGCTGAACGTCGGCGACCAGAACGAGGGCTTCATGGCTGAGGAATTGACGCGGCTCAACGAAGAACTCAAGACGCTGGCCAACGCCATCGGCGAACTCGAAGCCCAGCCGACCCGCGCCGAGCCGATGGAACTCAACAGCGTAGCCGAGGCACTACGGGCCATCGACCCGGTGTGGGATGTGCTGCTGGCCGAGGAGCAACAGCGGATCGTGCAACTGCTGGTCGAGAACATCACCATCAGCACCAGCGGCATCGACATCCGCTTCCGCACCAACGGCATCGAGCAGATAGTCGACGAACTCCAACCCCGCGAGGGACACCATATTGAAGACCATGCATGATGAAATCCTGAGCCCGCCGAAGGGGACGGCCCTCATCGAGAACGAGCAGGAACGCCAGTACCCCGGCCTCCGCGTCCGCCGCGACGGCGACGCCGTGGTGGTCCACATCCCCATGCGATTCTACCGCCGCAACGGCAGGCAGATGATCTTGACCAACGGGAAGCCCACAGCCGCGCCAGCGTCCGAGCGCAGCATCAACGAGACGCTCATCGAGGCCATAGCCAAGGCCCACCACTGGCAGGAGCAGATCGAGTCCGGCGAATACGCCAGCATCGAAGACCTCGCCCATACCGTCGGCGTCGACCGCACCTACGTGGGCCGAATACTACGCCTAACCAGCCTCGCGCCTG
>JAAEQG010001452.1 GCA_024231775.1 bacterium | reverse complement strand
TGTGCATCGGCCAACCGCATTTCGGTCAACTCTCGCTCTCGTATCGCCCGTTCCCAGGCATCGTGGTACGGGTCGAGGTTAATTCGAAACCCGATATCCTGCGCGTCCTCGTATTCCTTCTTGGCGTCCGCCTCCGCTTGGCGCGCGTATTCGAGTTGCGTGCGGGCCTCTTCCAGCGACGTGTCCGTGTATTGCAGTTGGGCGGTGGTCAGCGAGCGCTGTGCTTCTGCCAAAGACTGTTCGGCGTCGGCGACGTCCCGCTCCCACTGCGCGCGTGCCTGCGCGCGGGCCGCGATGGCCCGGTCCAGCGCCAGTTGTGCGTCGTCCAGGGTGCGCTGCAACTCGGTTTCGTCCAAAAGCGCCACCAGGTCGCCCGCCTGGACCACGTCACCGGGCCGGACGGTGACGGTCAACACCCGCCCGCTCACCCCGCCGCCAAAGGCCAGCCCCAGGCTGGGGTAGACAGAACCCAGTTGTCCATCGGCTGCCACCGTCTTGCC
>JAAEQG010001451.1 GCA_024231775.1 bacterium | reverse complement strand
TGGATTTCGTGCCACTCGATCCGCCGCATCGTGACGACCTCACACAGCCGCCAGTCGGTCGTCGCGAGCTTCCGGGTCAGCTGGATCCGGAGGCCGTCTTCCCGCCGGCGGAAGATGTCGCCCTCGGCAGCCAGCTTGGAGGCGATGACTTCGTAAGCTGCCTTGGTGCGGGCGGTCCCGGGATCGGTGGGGGTGCGGCGGTTGATCTGGCGGGTCATGGTTGTTCTCCTTTCGGCGGATCCTGGTCCGGAGGGCCTCTTGCCCTGCCGGTGGTCCACCAGTACGGGGTCCCCGGCCGGGTGGTCAACCAGGGGGACGACGGAAAACGAGCTTCTTTCGCGGTCCACGGCGGGCTCAGGCGGGTCAACCGCGGCCTCTGGGCCGGAGGGGTTCGGGATGTGCGTGATCTCGGTCAATGCCGGGTGCGGTGGGGGATCCGGGTCGGCGCCTGGGGCCGGGGGGATCCCCGGCTGGGGCCAGGGTACCCCGGTCGGTTCCGGGTGCGGGTGATCCCCGCCGGTGCCAGGTTGGGGGATCTCGGTCTGTCGGGGCGCGGTGGGGATCACGGGTCGGTGCTGTGCCGCCGGCGACGCGGAGTCCCTGAGACGGCCTGCGCGTCGAGGACGTTCTCATCCCTCCGGCTTACGCCGTGGCTGTGCCGAACGTCTTGAGCACCGGGGGCGAGCCCGGCGCGTTTCGCTCGTCCCGAACCGCTCGTGCTTCAGCTCTCCGAATTGCCTGAAGACCCGCCGTTTTTGGCCTGAAGTCTCTTGAAACGGCGCACCAGTTTTTCGGCGGTCAATGTAGCGGCGTCCTGCAAACCTTCGATCACCTGACTGAGGGGCTCCTCGCGGATAAACTCGATAGCGCCGAAGATTCCCGATGCCAGATCGCACGGGATCATGCACTCGAACATGTCATCCTGATTCTCCGGCCGGGGCAGCTGGCTGGACAGCATTTCGAGTTGTTGGTCGATACCTTGAAGAATACCAACAATTTCCTGCAATGTGTTCTGCGCTTCGGCTACCTGCATTCTATTCCCCCTTCTTTTTGAGTCGCGGCTTAGTTCGGCGGAGTCTCAACCCGAGCCTCCAGCTCGTATGATCG
>JAAEQG010001450.1 GCA_024231775.1 bacterium | reverse complement strand
CGTGCCGGGGACAAGGCCCAACTGCCCAGCGGTATAGACCAGGTCTCCCACGCGCACTCCCTGCGAGTACGGCCCGACTGCTCCCGGTGCATTCTCTGTTACAATAACCTGCTTACTCATTTACGTCTCCTTTTAATTCAGATAAGAAACCGGGTTTTTTCCGAAAAACCGGGTTTCTCGCTAACCTACTACACAACCCCACGCCCGACCAACCACCGATGAACCTCTTCAGCCGTCTGGCGGTAATTGTGCTCCATCATCACATTGTGCCGCGCCCTTTCGGCGACGATATAGTCCGCCCCGTAATGCTCAGCGGAACGTCGCTCGGCAGGCTCGCCCAACAGCGGATCATCCTCGCCCGCGACCCACAGCATGGGCGTCTCGACGTGCTCCGGCGGATGCCAGAACGGCGGGTTGTGCTGGTACAACACGATCGCCGATTCCGGCCCCAACCGGGGCTGCAACTCGTCCAGCGGCACGGCGGCGTCGGGACCGACGAGAAAGCGCGCGGCGCTGCCTTCCGCGGCCCGCATGAGCGGTGTGGCATCCCACGATAGCAGCATGAGCAAATTTCCGACCGGGTCATACGTGAATAGCCTGACCAGCCCATCCTTGAACATGCTGTGCGAGACCCACGGCGCGACGAGCACTGCCGCGGGCAGGTCGTCGGCGACGTGTTTCAGGAACCACTGTGTCAGCGCGCCGCCCATACTGTGACCCATCAACACCGGACGGCGCTCCAGACGCTCGACCTCGGTCTTG
>JAAEQG010001449.1 GCA_024231775.1 bacterium | reverse complement strand
TGACCGAATCCTGGCCCATCGCACCACCGTTACCGGGAGCATCGGGGTGATCATGCAGCTCTTCAACGTGAGCGGGACACTGGCTAAGATCGGCATGGAAGCCCCCGCGATCACCTCGGCGGAGAACAAGGCTGCGGGATCACCGTTCAAGAAGATGACCTCGGAGCAGCGGGCCATCTTTCAGACGGTGGTGGACGAGTTGTACGCGGATTTCGTGGACGTAGTTGACCGAGGCCGACCGGACCTTACCAGGGATGAGGTGGTGACTTTGGCGGACGGGCGCGTGTACACCGCTCCGCAGGCGCTGGAGGCGGGGCTCATTGACGAGATCTCAACCATGCGCGGCGCGGTGCGCAGCCTCAAGCAGGAGTTGGGCGTGAAGCAGGTTCGTCTGGTCAGCTACCGGCGGCCACTGGGGTATCGTCCGAACTACTACGCACGCTCGGCGTCTGAACCGAGTGGAGGATCGCAGTTCAACCTGATTAACGTGAACGCAGCATCGTTGTGGCTACCGCCGACGCCCCGATTCCTGTACCTCTGGACCCCTGGCGGCTAGCCGCATCCGGCTCCATCGCCGGAGGCTCGCTCTGGGCGGTCCAGGACTCGAAGTCATGAAGGGTGCGCCCCGCGGCGCGGCTATGGGCCACGGCGCTGAAGCACCACACACAACCCATTACTAGACAAAGAGTTAGAAGAATGCGCCGAAACATGGTGACGTATCGTTCCTCCTTGAACTCACCGTCTGGGCTGGGGTGATCACCCCAACATGGGTCAGTCTCGCATCTTCGTCCGTTTTGTCAACCGGTACAACCGATATTCTTTCCCCCTTTTGACGCCATCGCCCTGTCGCCTCGGTGGACGCATCAGCGGGGCGGGGGTAATCTTGCCCGGCCACCCCACGGTCGAGGTGGGCTGATCCACTTGAGAGATTGAGGAACCAGGATTCGATGCGACACGCGGTGATCATGGCGGGGGGGGTGGGGACGCGACTCTGGCCGCTAAGCCGGCGGAAGAGGCCCAAGCAGATGCTCCGCCTGTTCGGCGGGAAGAGCCTGCTGCGCGAGTCCTTCGATCGGCTGACCGGTCTCCTGGAGCCCGCGTCGATCTATGTGATCACCGTCGAGGAGCACCTTGGGCTGGTGCGGAAGGAACTTCCGGAAATCCCCGAGGAGAACCTGCTGGGCGAGCCGTGCGGGCGGGATACCGCCAACGCGGTGGGGTTGGCGGCTGCCGTTCTGGCCCAGCGCGATCCCGAGGGGGTGATGGGGATCTTCACCGCCGATCACCTCATTACGCCGCAGGATCGATTCTGCACGGCGGTAGATTCTGCGTTCAAACGGGCCGAAGAGAATCCCGACGCGCTGGTCACTTTGGGCGTCTTGCCGACTACCCCGGAGAGCGGATTCGGGTATGTGCGACGGGGTGAACTGCTCGGAACCGGGGTCTACCGGGTGGACCGCTTTGTGGAGAAACCGGACACCGCTACTGCGGAGCGGTACCTGGCTAGCGGTGAGTATTACTGGAACAGCGGCATGTTCACCTGGCGGATCGGCACCATCCTGCGTGAGGTGGAGCGGCACCTCCCGGAGTCTTATCCGCAGTTGATGGAGTTGGGGCGTTTGTGGGATCAGCCGACCGGGCGGGAGCACGCCGCGGCGGTATATCCGGGGCTGCGAAAGATCTCGGTCGATTTTGCGATCATGGAGAAAGCCGACCGCGTTCTGGTGGTGGAGATGAATTGCACTTGGCGCGATGTCGGTTCGTGGAGTGCGCTGGCCACCGTTCTGGGGGGGGACAACCAAGGCAACGCCAGTACGGGGAACCGGGTTATCCACCTGGGGTCGCGCGGAACGATGGCCGCGTCGGAGGATCCCGAGCATCTCATCGCTACGATCGGGGTTGAGGACTTGGTAATCGTCCACTCCGCCGACGCAACCCTGGTGTGTCGAAAGGATGATGCCCAGGCGATTCGTGAGTTGGTCGCGGCGGTCGAGGCGGATTCGGGGGATCGTCATCTCTAGGCTAGCGGGTATCGATTACGGAACGAAGCGTCTTGGGTTGGCCATATCCGACCCGGACCGCAGCATTGCGTCACCCCATCAGACCCTGGTGATGGTCGGAGACCTGGAGGCTCGGCTCAAGCAGGTGTCCAACGCGGTTTCCGATTTCGACATCGCCGAGTGGGTCGTAGGTCTGCCGCTGAACATGGACGGAAGCGAATCGGAACAGTCCCGCCTGACCCGCCAGTTTGCCGAAGCTCTTGGCGTGCATGTGGGGCAACCGGTTCACCTGTGGGACGAGCGGCTGTCCTCCTATCAGGCGGACGTCTATCTGGCGGAGGGTGAGCTTACCAAGAAGCAGCGCAAGGCGCGGCGCGACCGTATCGCCGCCCAGATCATCCTCCAATCCTACCTAGACGCCGCGGGGCGGTGCGACGACCCTGATCCTCCGCAGGTTGCGGGAGAGTAGAAACATGACCCGACTGTTGACCTCGGTATCAGCCCAGACCTCGGCTGAGCTGCACGATTGCATCTATCGGGCGTTCTCCGTCGGGGCGGAGTGTGTGGAGCTCAGGCTCGATCATCTCACCGAGGACGTTACGCCGGAGACTCTCGCCGGGATGCTGGCTGAGTTGGCTCCGGGTACGTGGGTGGTGACGCTGCGCTCCGCAAAGGAAGGCGGTGGGGCGGGTGCATCTGACGGTGAACGGTTAACGTGGTTGCACGCTACGGGAGGCGGTCTGGGCGGTTGGCTGGATTTCGAGCATCGGGCGCTGTCCGATCAGGCGTGTGCAGCCGCCTGGGAGGAGCTTCGCGCCGCGGGGTTGGACCGCTGGATTCTGTCGTACCACGACTTCTCCGGGCGACCGACCGAGGTGGGGTCCATTGCCCGGGAGATCGCATCCGCGGGGGACGAGGTGGTCAGCAAGGTGGCGTGGCGTGGCGAGGGGGCGAGTGACAACTTGCTGGCGTTCGAGTTGATGAGGGCGCTGGGCGATCGGGTTATCGCCGTGGTAATGGGCGAGGTGGGGATGGCGTCGCGGGTGTTGGCGAAGAAGTTCGGGGCGGCGGCGACCTACTGTGCGTTGTCCGAAGGTGGAGAGACCGCCCCCGGGCAGCCCACCCTGGAGGAGATGCTGCATCGCTACCGATGGGGAGATCTGACCGCAGCCACGAAGTGGTACGGTGTGCTGGGAGCGCCAGTGAGTCATTCGCTAAGCCCGGCGCTCTTCAACCGGATCTTCGATCGGGCAGGTATTGACGCAGTCTATCTGCCCATGCTGGTTGGTGGGGGAGAGGCGGAACTGGTCGAGTTCCTGGGACAGTGCGCGCAGCGTCCGTGGCTGGACGTTGGTGGGTTCAGCGTGACGATACCGCACAAGTCGGCCGCCCGGCGGTTCGTGGGCTCGCGGATTGAGCCTCTGGCGGCGCGGATCGGTGCGGTCAACACACTGGTGATGGGCGACGGCCACCTCCATGGATACAACACCGATTATGCGGGGGCGCTGGATGCTCTTTGCGTGGGGCTCGGGTGTGAGCGGGTGGATCTGCGTGGGCTGCCTGTGGATGTGTTGGGGGCCGGCGGGGTTGCTCGGGCGGTGGTTGCGGGGCTGAACGATTGTGGGTGCGCGGTGACGGTCTATCGTCGCGAGGCGGATGCGGCGGCAGCGGCGGAACTGGTGGATGAACTCGGCGGGCAGGTGGCTTTGTGGGAAGATCTGCCGCGGCGTAGCGGGCGGGCGGTGGTGAACTGCACGCCGCTGGGAATGAGCCCTCAGGTCGAGGACTCGCCTCTGCCGTGCGATGGATTGACGGACAAGCCCCTGGTGTTCGATATGGTGTACAACCCGGTGGAGACTCGTTTGCTACGCGATGCCCGCGCGGCAGGCTGTCCGACCGTGGATGGGGTGGATATGTTCGTGCGTCAGGCGGCGGCGCAGTATCGTCTGTGGTTCGGAGATCCGCCGGACGTGGCATCGATGCGCTCGGTGGTCCTGGAGGCGCTTGGGGGATAGCAGTCGCGGGGAATCCTCGATGAACGCAGAGACGCAGAGACCGCAGAATGGAGAGTGGGGATTGAGAATGGAGTTTTGCGCTGCTGTCTGCGGCTAGTGGGCGGGTGTCCCGTCGCTTCAGCGGTAGGGAGCTGACGTTGATGGGTAACGTTGTACTGATAGGCTATCGTGGATCGGGCAAGACGACGGTGGGACGTCTCCTGGCGGGGCGGTTGGCGTGCGCGTTTATCGATACGGATGCGCTGATCGTCGAACGCGCGGGCAAGTCTATCGCCGAGATCTTCGCCGGAGACGGCGAGCCGGTGTTCCGCAGTCTGGAAGCCGACATCATCGCCGAGGTCGCGAGCCGATCGAAGATCGTGCTGAGCGCCGGCGGGGGGGCGGTGTTGCGTGCGCAGAACGTCGAGCATCTCCGTGCCTGCGGGACGGTCTTCTGGCTGACGGCTGATGCTCGGACCCTGTGGTCGCGCATCAGCGGCGACGCAGCCACGGCGGCCAACCGTCCAGCGCTGACCGAACACGACGGCCTTGCGGAGGTCGAACACCTGCTGCGGGAGCGCGAGCCGCATTATTCAGCGTGTGCCCACCATCGCATCGACGTTGGCGGTGGGACAGCAGGTGAAGCGGCGGAGGAGATCAGGGTGATTGTCGAGCGAGAGAGGAACTGTGAGTCATGATCGTTAGCGTCTGGGCGATGTGCTTGGCTGTCGTCTTGGTGGCGCCGGGTGGCGGTGCTGAAGTTCTGCCCGGCGTGCTGCCCGGCTTCGAGTTGAGCCCGCACTTCAGCGAACAGGTCAGGATCTACACGTTTGACCCGGGCGTGACCGTACACGTCAACGCACCGGCTGCCGCCAGATTCGATCCTGGCAAGAACACTCGGGTGGTGATCTACGCCCTCCCCAACGGCAACACCATCGCCCAGACCGTCGGTCGGCGGAAGGCGCCGGACGTGGACTGGCATTTCTTCATCCAGCATATCGGGGCCCAGATCCGTCGGATGCGCGAAGTGGTGACTCAGGAGAATATTGTAGTTGCTTACGTGGAGGCTGAGGGTAGGAGTTGGCCGAGCTGGCGGCGCACCCATCCCGACAGCGGCCAGCTCATCGTCAGGCTCATCGATTCCATTCGGGCCAACTTCCATCCGGATCGAACCACGGTCGAACTTGCCAGTCATAGCGGTGGCGGCAGTTTGATCTTCGGCTACCTGAACCAGGTTGAGCGGATCCCCGACTGGGTCCACCGCATCATCTTTCTGGACAGCAACTACGGGTACAGCGACGAGCAGAGACACGCCGACAAGCTGCTCGACTGGCTGAGACGCCAGCCGGACCATCATCTGGGGGTGATCGCCTACGATGATCGTCAGATAAGGGTCAACGGGAAGCTGGTCGTCGGTCCTACTGGCGGGACCTATCGCAAGACGCAGCGCATGCTCGAGCGCTTTGGTCAGGATGTCGTACTGGCTGAAGAATCGCTGCAGGAGTACAAGCGCTATCACGGCCTGAAAGGCCGGATCGACATCATCCTGCTTATCAACCCTGATAACCTGATCCTGCACACTGTGCTCGTGGAAAAGAACGGCCTCATTCACTCGCTGACCTCGGCGACGCCGCACGAAGAGCGCGCCGGACGATTCTGGGGACCGCACGCCTACGACGACTGGATTCAGCCGGACTGAGACGCTGTCTCGTGGCGGTGATGGGCTGAGCCGATGGGGAAGATGGCGGACGCTTTGACGATTACGTATACCGGCTGACCGACCTTGATCTCCAGCTCGTTTACGGCTCGGAGGGTGAGTTCGACCATCCACTCGACGCCCACGTCAACGAAGACGATGAGCATGCGCGGGGTGCCCTTCACGCGGGTGACCTTTCCACGCAGCACGTTTCTGGCGGAGATGTCCCGCGGTCGGCTGAGCGAGAGGATGATGTCGCGGGCGTGGACCGCGAGGGTGATCCGGCTGGGGGGGAGCTGAAGGTCGGTGGCGACGCTCAGCTCGGCGTCACCCACGCGACAGCGCAGCAGGCGATCATCGGGCGAGCGGTCGATCACTTCGGCTTCAAAGAGGTTCTCCAGGTCCGCGAAGTCGGCGTCGTGCAGCCATTGGGGATGCAGGAACAAGCGGGTGGGCTGTCCGACGTTAACGACGCGCCCACGGTCGATTCCCCACGTTCCGTCGCACAAGTACAGGATGTCGCTGATCGTGTGGGAGACGTAGAGTGTGGGGATGGCAGGCTCCCGCAGAACCTCCCGCAGCATCGTGAGCGTGCGGTAAGCCAGACGCCGGTCCAACCCCACCAGCGGTTCGTCGAGCAGCAGCAACTGGGGTCCGCTCAACAGCGCCCGTCCTAGGGCAACACGCCGTTTCTGGCCGCCGGAGATTTCGCCGGCAGGTCGATCCAACAGGTCGCCCAGCTCAAGTGTGCGCACGAGTGGATCGAAGCGGATGGCGGACTCGTCACTTCGGCGGCTGTAGCGGAGGTTGGCCTCCACCGTGAGGTGTTCAAACACCACGCCGTCCTGGGGAACGTATCCGATGCGGCGTCGGTTGACCGGCATGTTTGCACGAGTTGTTCCGTCGAACAGGGTGGCTCCGTTCAGCTTGATGCAGCCGCTATCCGGTGCGGTCAGCCCGGCGATGCAGGCCAGCAGCGTGCTCTTGCCGCTTCCGGAAGGGCCGAACACCCCGGTGATCTGCGCATCGGAGATGCAATCGACATCCAGCCGAAAGTCGGCGTAGCTCTTATGAATGCGCAGCTTGAGCACGACGCCCCCGCCTCCTCATGCGTTTGTTGCGGATCAGTAACTCGCTCAGCACCACGGCGGTGATGGATAGCGCGATCGCCGCACCTACCAAAGGCCAGATTGCGTGCGGGGTCGGCGATTCGATCTTGCTGTAGATCGCCAGGGGAATCGTCTGAGTACGCCCCGGAGTGTTGCTGGCGACTACGATGGTCGCGCCGAACTCACTGATCGCCCGCGCCCAGAACAACACCATACCGCCAGCCATACCCTTCCAGCAGACCGGCAGGGTGATGGTCCAGAAACGCCGGGTTGCGGATGCCCCCAAGGTCGCGGCGACGGGTAGGAGGCGTGGATCCATGGCTTCGACCGCCGTCCGCACCGTGCGCACCCAAAGCGGCAGAGCGACCACCGCGGAAGCCATCGCCGCTCCCCACCAAGTGAACGCCAGCGGGAGCTTCAAGGCCAGGAATACCTGGAGCAGGCACAGTCCCGTGACGACGGGCGGCATGACCAGGGGCAGGGTGACCACCGCTTCCACCGCCACCCGCAGACCGGAACGCGTCCGCCCCAACCACACTCCCAGACCAACGCCAGGGATCAGGCAGGCTGCGGTGGCGACCGCCGACACCTTCAGGGAG
>JAAEQG010001448.1 GCA_024231775.1 bacterium | reverse complement strand
TGTAGTTGATGATCACGGCGTCACCCTTGAGGTGATTCCAGCGAATCTCCTCGCCGGTGTCGGTCGTGGCCCACACGATCAGGTAACCACGCAGAACGCGTTTGGTCGAGCCACTCGGATCCGGACGGCCGGGAGGCGAGCCGGGATCGAGGCTGGTGAACTTGGCGACCGACTGATCCGGACCGGGCTGACCCGTGGCCGCGGACCAGTAGGACGGCTGGTTGCCGGTCAAGTCGAAGCTGAAGCCCTTGCTATTCCAACCGGGGTGCTCGCGCTCGCCATTCGTAGCCGCCATCGGCGGATCGCCGTTGACGTAGTAGCCCTTCAACTCAACGAGGTCCTCGTGGTCGTTGGTCAGGTCGATGAACGTGTCCTGAATCAGACGACCGGTCTCGTTCCAGCGCAGCTCGATCTTCGGGTAGATCAAAATGCTGCCCTTCTCACTGGCGCTGACCCGGTCCGCCGCAAACACCGCCGCGGGGGCCATCAACACCGCACAGGCCAGAGTGGCCAATACAAGCTTTCGTGCCATTTCGTTTTGCTCCTTAACCTTAGAAAACCGTTCCAACCAGGCCCTTGTGTTACGAACTGACGATTCTGTCTTTCCCACAGGATTCGGTTCCGGGTCCCTACACGATCCGGCGACGGTCACAGAACTTCGATCGTTGCCCAGGGCCCCAAGGGAAGCCCACCGCCTGGCTGCTCCCCATGTACAAGAGAGGGGGCAAGCGGGACAATTCCCGTCTTGCCCCCGTTGTGGCTATCAATTGCCATCAGTCTACTCGGGTACGGAGCACCGCACGACGTACGTGCCTGGTTCTCCACCGAGCCTGCGCCGC
>JAAEQG010001447.1 GCA_024231775.1 bacterium | reverse complement strand
CGCCGGCATGAGCCCAACCTGTCCTTCGAAGCAGTCGTCCGGGATCTCAAGCGTCGTGGCAAGCTATAGGGTTCAGATCAAGCCGTCAGCGGCGAAAGAGATCGAGGCGCTGCCCCGCAAGGACCGGCAGCCCCACGACCGCCCGGCTGCGAAAAGCTCTCGGAGCAAGAGCGCTACCGCGTTCGCCAAGGAAACTACCGCATCGTCTACGAGATCGAGGACAGGATCCTCACCGTCCTGGTCGTCAAGGTCGGGGACCGCAAGGATGTCTACCGCTAGGCTAGGTGCTCTATCGCATGGCCGAGCAGCAGCTCGGAGAGGAAGCTCACCGATCGCCACCCTGGGTGAACCGAAAGCCAAACCCGAACCCTGAAAGGGTTCTATAAATAAGCATGTCGGGGCGCGGGGCCCGAGCCCGAGAGCACGGCAGGAACAATGGCGGTAACAAAGAAGCAATGATGGCGTTGGACCATATTCCTGTGAATTGGAAAGACCTCGATCGTGCTGGGAGCGCCGGCTTCCCGACGGGCACGTGGCGTCTGGCTCCAGTGGTCTGCTAGACTATCGGCAGTGGCCGTCTTGGGGGCCGCATCGAGGTGACGATCATGGCAAACGATCTCCTGGGCATAGGCATCTACAGCGTCCCGGAGGCGTCGCGTCTGACGGGCGTCCCGGGGAGATGCATCCACCGGTGGCTGTGGGGCTACCGGTCGAAGGGACGCGTGCAGTCGCCGCTCTGGGAACCGCAGCATTCGCTCGTCGACGGCTTCCGATCGCTCGGTTTCCGTGACCTCATCGAGGTCCGCTTCGTCCACGCATTCCGCGCCAAGGGCGTCTCCCTGCCGACGCTGCGCAAGGCGATACGGTGTGCCCAGGAGCTTTTCACGCAGGCCTACCCGTTCTCGTCGCTGGCGTTCAAGACCGACGGCAGGTCCATCTTCGCCGACCTGGTGGAGACCGCGCCCGATGTCCGACGTGCCTTCGACCTGGTCTCCGGACAGCACATCTTCGACTTCTTCGTCGAGAGCCTCTTCGAGGGTCTGAAGTACCAGGGCGGCGATCTCGTCCGCTGGATGCCTCTCGGGGAAGACAGGGAGGTCGTCGTGGATCCGAGGAGGAACTTCGGTCAGCCCATCGTCCGGCAGGGTGTTCCCACCGATGTCCTGGCGCAAGCCTTCGCTGTCGAGGAGTCCTCCAGCCATGTGGCGGGTTTGTACGAGGTGCCTCTCGCGGCGGTCCACGACGCCGTCGAATTCGAATCGAAGCTCGCGGCTTGAAGCTCTTCCTGGACAACAATCTGCCACGGCGGGTGGCCCTCGCCCTGGCCGCGCTCTATGGACCCGAGGGCCAGGAAATCGTCCATCTCAAGGACCGTTTCCCCGACGACACGGCCGACCAGGAGTGGCTCTCGGTGCTCGCTGAGGAGGGCGGCTGGGTGGCCGTCACGCGGGATCGGCGGATCGGGAAGAATCCGAAGCAGCGCCACATGTGGTGGCAGTCGGACCTTCTCGTCTTCTTCCTCGACAAGAGCTGGGAGAAGCATCGCGGAATCGATCAGTGCCGGCAGCTCATCCACAGGTGGCCGGATATCGTTGCAGTGGCCGAGAAGCCAAAAGGGAAGGGCTTCCTGATGGGATACCACGGTCGGATCCGGCCGATTTTCTGATGTCCACCGAGGTTGTCCGGCCCAGGTCGACCTCTACCTGATGATCCTGCCGCCGGTGGCGGGCGAGTACCCGGTCTTCTCGGCGGCCGAGATTGGGCCGATGCTGGTAGCATGCGGCGTCGCGCTGTTCATTTTTTCAGCCGCCTTCGGACGGGCCGCCTCGGTCCCGGTGCGGGACCCGTTCCTGAAAGAGAGCCTGGAGTACCACAACTGACCCGGAGCTGACCGTGCTCCGGGAAGAAAGGAAAACAATGAAGATTACGGACGCTTTCCTTGGAGAACATGGAGTTCTCTACCGCTTGCTCGACTACTGCGGATCGCAAGCCGCCGGCTGGTCCCTGGAAACGGCTCGGGCGGCTGCCGGCGCCCTGCAAGCGACGCTCAAGAGCCACGCCCAGCTCGAAGAAACGCTTCTGTTCACCGCCTTGGATCCGTTCTTCCCGCCCGGCGCGGGTCCGTTGGCGGTGATGCGTGCCGAGCACCAGGAGATCGAAGGCTCGGTGGAAAAGGCCCTCACCAGCGACGACGTGGAGATCGTCCGCGGGTTACTGACCCGGATCCCCGAGATGGCCCGAGAGCACTTCGCGAAAGAAGAGCAGGTGCTCTATCGCATGGCCGAGCAGCAGCTCGGAGAGGAAAAGCTCACCGAGCTCGGGCGGCGCTGGGCCGCGGAGCGCGGCGTGGCCGTGGGCTGACGTCGCGGTCGGCCCCACAGCCGGCTTGGACAACAGGTGACCTACCTCAACTCCGTGGGCGTCTCCCCTGCGGCGCGTGGCCGACCACGAGGTCAGCGCCGTCGTCTTGCTCGACGCCGGTCCGATCCCACCGCCGCGGACGCCGGCCGAGCACGCCCTCCTCAACGCCACCCTGCCTCTGCCCGACCCCGGTGACGCCGAGCAGCAGGAGCAAGCACTCGCCGTCCTCCGTCAGCTGCGGGATCTCGGTCTCGTGCCGCACGAGGGCGAGATCTGGGATAGACTCGATGCCTGCGGAGGTAGTCTGAAATGGCAAGAGAACAGGAAACGACGGTACCGACGCTCATGGAGCCGGCCTATGTGGAGGAACCCCACCGGGTCCGGGAGTATGCCGAGGTGTTTCGGCGTGCCGCTGTTGAGCAGCAGCCGCTGATCGTCCGCCGCCGGGGGGGCGGGGTTGCAGCAGTCATCTCCCTGAAACACCTCGAGCTGCTGCAGGACCTGCTCGCACGCCAGCAGGCCGAGAGCCTGGCCTCCCAGATCGACTGGTCGTCCGTGGCGAAGACGGTGCCACCGGCAAAGTGGTTTGACGGGGACGAGCCGAAGCCGTTCTGAGCGGACCCGAGAACAAGCATGCCCGCGCCGTTCCAACTGGGACAGATCGTCTGGGCATCCATCGCCGATGCCAGAGGATTCCGGAAGCTGCGGCCGGGAATCATCGCTACCCCCACTGAGCGCATTCATTCCACGGGACCTTTGGACGTAGTTGCCGTCACAAGCCGGCTGCCCGATCCCCTGCCCCCTGATCACGTCCTGCTGCCCTGGCACCCCCGGAGACACCCTCGGACAGGGCTGAAACGCAAGTGTGCGGCGGTCTGTACCTGGGTGGTCCGCATCAGCCCGACGGACATCGAGGACGTTGCGGGCATACTGCCAGGAGCAGTGATGCTGGACATCCTCACCAAACTTGCCAACGTCACGCCACCTGCGAAGACGTCTGGTTCGCCCGCCATGGCAGAGATCAAAGGAGTGCTCGGATACGGCCGCAAGAAAGAGGAGGGTGCGTCGTGAATCGAGGACTGCATGCGGTTTTCAAACAGGAAGACGAAATCGTCGCCGTGACCCGGGCCTGCCGTGAGCGGGGCTACGAGATCATCGACGCCTGCACGCCCTACCCCGTGCACGGTATCGAGCGCGCCATGGGCTCAAGCCGTCGCGGATTCCCATCGCCTGCCTGGTCTTCGGCCTGTTCGGCGCGGCGTTGATGTTCTGGTTCCAGGTCTGGGCCTCGGCAATAGACTGGCCGGCGGCAAGCCGCTCAACTCGGCCTGCGCCTTCATCCCGGTGACCTTCGAGACCGCACCGAGGGCGTTGGCGTCCAAGGCTCGTCGACGTGCAGAGGGTCGGGGTGAGCTCAAAGCGAAGCAGATCCGACACGCATGGGTGTCCGAGAAACCTCATGTTGATATGGCGGTAATAAGGCGTAAACATGAGCCGCCAGAGGCCGAAACCCCGATTCCCGTCAACGTTGTAGGGGCGGCCCTCCGTGGCCGCCCCCTGCGCACCACTACCGGGGCCGTACCTACCATTGCGATCGATCCGGCGCGTCCTATCCGCCGAGCTCCGCGGCTCGACGAGCATTGGGGAAACCCTCACCCTGGGCCATGGGATTATCCGAAGAGGTCCGAGTGAGTCCCGGTACGCTCGAAGATCACCTCCTCGTCCAAGAGCTTGTAGAT
>JAAEQG010001446.1 GCA_024231775.1 bacterium | reverse complement strand
GTGTAGCCCAGGGTACGCTTGAACAACTCGAGAAACCCGTCCGCAGAGATCAGCGATGCGGAAGCGGTAGCCGACGCCAGCGGCGGCTTGAGCGCCACCGCCAGCAGCTCGGTATCCGTCCCCCCCAAACCCGCGGTGAGCACCGGACCGAACTCGCGGGTCATCCGCAGGCCAACGAACAGCTCCGCCCCCAAAGAGGTGGCGGGGGGATCCACGCACGCACAGATCAACACCCCCACCAGCTTGGAGGAAACCAGTCCGGCGGATTCGTAGATGCGGGCGATCGCGCTGCGAACCGCCTCGAGCTCGTTCGGCACGAAAACCACTCCGCCCGCTTCGGTCTTATGAACGATCTCCGGAGAGACAATCTTGATGACCAGGCGGTCAGCCTCCAGATCCTGCAGGTCCTGCGGGGTGATTTCGCCGGCCCGAGGGACAAACCGATACTTGGGCACGTCAGCCAGATCGACGGCTTGCACCGCCGCATAGCCTTCGTGCTCGTAGAGCGTGCGCTTCTCTTTGTTGGCGGTGGTGAGCAGGCGGTCCAATGCTTCCAGGTCGGGTACTGATGGACAGCGGGCTTCTTCAGACACAGCGGTCATTCCTACCTCCCACGGCGTTGTGTGAGACCAACGAGGATCGGCATCGTAGCACCGCGAAACGCGGAATGCACGCCGCCCCCCCTATCCCGTCCAGGCGTGGGAACAGACGCCCCTCCAACAGAGCCCCGAGCGCAAGCGAGTGGGTTTGAACACGCGCGTGGCGAACTTCACGCGCTCGAAGCCGTGCTCTTCCGGAACGCTTCGCCGAGCAGGTTGAAACCGAGAACCGCCAGGAAGATCGCCACACAGGGAGGCCACAACAGGTGTGGAGACGTCTCCAGATTTTCCCAGGCGACCCGCAGCATATTGCCCCAAGAGGGCGTGGGCGGCTGAACGCCGAAACCCAGCCAGGAAAGCGCCGTCTCGATCAGGATCGCCCCGCCCACGCCGAACGACAGAGCCACCAGGATCGGCCCCAGGGAGTTGGGCAGCAGATGGTGCGTCATGATCCGGAAGGAACCGGCTCCGGACGCCCGCGCCGCCGTCACGAAATCCTGCTCCTTCAGGCGGATGAACTCCGCCCGCGTGTAGCGGGCGATGGAGGTCCAGCGCGTCAGGCCGATCAGCACGACAACGTTGGCGATCCCCGGTTCCAGCCAGACCATCATCCCCAACACCAGGAAGAACACGGGGAAGCAGACCACAATCTCGATCAACCGAGAGAGCAGCGCATCCGTCCAAGAGCCATACCAGCCGGCGAGGCCTCCGAGCAGGATGCCCAGCACGCCCGCCAGTGCAACTGCCCCCAGCCCGACCTTGAGCGACGCAGCCGCGCCGTGAACCAGGCGGGCGACGACGGATCGACCGACGTCATCGGTACCCAACCAGTGCGTGCGCGAAGGTCCCCGCAAAACATCGGCGGATACCTCCTTCGGACCAAAGCGCACCGGCGGCCACAACGCCGGCGCCGACGGGTCCAACTCTTGCTTGGCGTTGAACGTCGGTAGACGAAACGGTGCAGACTTCTCCACCAATCGCGACCCCCAGGGGAGCACGTGAACCACCTCAACCAGGGCAGGAAAGTGCCAAACCCCGGCGTGGCGACACGCGATCGGCTTGTTGTTGGCGATCAACGGTCCGCCCAAAGCCAGTAGTGCCAAGAATATGACGCACGCCAGCCCCGCCTTACCCGGGGCGGAGCACAATGCTCGACGCCACGGACTCCGCGCCACCCCCGCAAGGGCGGTCAAAGAACCGGCTGGACGAAGCTCGAAGGGAACCGCATCAGTCATGACGCACCCGTGGATCGATAACCCCATAGGCGATGTCCGCCAACAGAGTGCCCACAAGCACCAGCGCCGCCGTGATCACCGCAAGCCCCATCACCACCGGGTAGTCGCGGGCCATGATGCTATCGACGTACAACTGGCCGATGCCAGGCCACGAGAATACATACTCCAAGATCACCGATCCGCTGACCATGAAGGGAAGCAGGACACCCAGCAAGGTCACCAGAGGAATGAGCGTGTTCGGCAACACGTGCCGCGTATACACCCGCCATTCGCCAGCTCCCTTGGCTCGGGCCGTCAGCACGAAGGGGGCGGTTGACGTTTCCAGAGCATTGTTGCGCACGAAGCGAAACACGTACGCCAGGATGGGCAGGCTGAAGCACAGCGTGATCAGGATGTAGTGCCGAACGAGGTCCGCCACTTGGCCCCAGAACGACAGCGACTCGTAGTCGAGGCTGCGACGCCCGGAAGCGGGCAACCAGTCCAGCTTGATGCTTACCAGGGCGATCAGCGCCACGGCCACCACGTAGTTGGGGATGGCGTAGAACGCATACGCCAGCACCCCGCCGACTCGGTCGAGCCAGCGACCGGCCCGCGCAGCCGCGTACAACCCCAGGGGGATCGCCAAGGAGAAAGCCAGCGTCAACGAAAGCGCCGCCAGGGATAGGGTGGCGCCCAGGCGTCCTCCGATCTTGTCCACCACCCGCTGGCCGCTGGACCACGACCGCCCGAAATCCAGACGCGCCACCCTGCTCAACCAACGCCCGTACTGGACCGTCAGGGGGTCATCCAGCCCGAGGTACTCCCGAAGCTGTTGGCGTTCGGTGGCGGAGAGACGGGCGGCAGAGTCGCCTCCGGCAGACCCCAGGGCAGGGTCGCCCGGCGCCAGACGCGTCATCATGAAAGTGACCAGGGTGATCCCGATGAGGGTCACCACGGCGAGGAGCAAACGCCGAACCAGATAGGCTCCCATGCCCATCACGCCCTCGCCAATACGGGACCATGAACCAATTGCGGCGCTGTTCCGCGTGACCTTCCGGTCACCGCCCACGCCATTCTAAGCGCCAACCCCCGGCGCCGTCGAGCGGGCGCTCTCCACGTATATCGTGGGTGGACAAGGCCCCAGCTCGGGCATATCACCCCTGTGTGGCCCGAGCGTGCGGGTTGGAACGCAACCAGTGACGAACAGGATGCCCAGATGTCCCCCCAAGAGAGAATCCAGCAGTTCAAGAACATGGCGGATGCCGACCCCGAGAACGAGCTATGCCACTTCAGCCTGGCTAAGGCGTACCTGGACGCCGAACGCTCTGCCGATGCGGCGGATTCGTTCGAGCGCGTCCTCCAGCTCAACCCGGGCTACTCGAGAGCCTACCACCTCAAAGCCGAAGCCCAACTGAAAACCGAGCAACGCGCCGAAGCCATCGCCACCCTGCGCAAAGGCGTGGCAGTGGCGGCTGCGCGCGGTGATCTAATGCCGCGTAACGCCATGGGCGAATTGCTCCGCAGCCTGGGCGAGTTCGTGCCCGAGCTTGAAGTCGCCCGGGAGGCCCCGCGCAGTGAAACCGGCGATGGTTCCTTCCTCTGCGGACGCTGTCATCGCTCGGGCGGCAAGTTGCCCGAACGCCCGTTCAAGGGCGAGATCGGCGAGCGCATCGGTGCCACCATTTGCGCCGACTGCTGGCGCGAGTGGATCGGCATGGGCACCAAAGTGATCAATGAGTTAGGGCTACAGCTTTCCGACCCCCGCGCCCAGGAGGTCTACGACCAGCACATGAAGGAGTTTCTGATGCTCGAGGCGTAATGGCAGATGCCCTATGACGGCGGAGCTTGGAGACGGATCTTGGTCTGGTGCAGTTGGCGATCGCGCTCGAAGGTGATCTCCACCGTATCTCCCACCTCGAAGTTCTCCAGCGCTTCGATCAGGTCGATGCCGCTGGAGATGGCGTACTGATCCACCTTCTTGATGATGTCCCCGAGGACCAGGCGACCGTCGCGGGTTCGCTTCATCCCCCGCAAACCGGCAGTCTCCGCTCCCGATCCCGGAACCGCACGCGAAACCACCACCCCGCTGACTCCCCAACGCCGGGCCAGCCTGTCGTCCACCATCTGGATGCCCAGGTGCGGACGGACTACTCGACCATGCTGGATCAACTGGGGTACGATGTCGTTGACGATGTCCACCGGAACGGCGAAACCGATTCCGGCGCTCGAGCCCGAGGTGCTGTAGATGGCGGTATTGACCCCGATCAGGCGCCCGGAGCTGTCCAAGAGCGGCCCGCCGGAGTTGCCTGGGTTGATCGCCGCGTCGGTCTGGATGACGCCTTCGATGTCACGTCCGCCGATCGAGGTTATGGTACGGCCTAGCGCGCTGACGATTCCGGTGGTCAGGGTCTGATCGAGTCCGAAGGGATTGCCGATCGCGAAGACCCTCTGCCCGACTCGGAGATCCTTGGAGGTTCCCACGGGAATCGGCTTGAGCTTCTGATCCGGAACGTCAACGCGCAGCACCGCCAGGTCCCAGGTAGGGGCTATCCAGGCGGCGGTGACCTCCAGGACCGTTCCGTCGGCGAGGGTGGCATGTACGGTGTCGCTTTCCTTGACGACGTGGTAGTTGGTCACGATATGCCCGTCGGAGTCCCAGAAGAACCCGGAACCCGTACCCTGGGGAATCTCGAACACGTTCCGACCGAAGAAGTCGCGTCGATGGGCTACGCTGGTGATATTCACCACCGAGGGGGACGCTTGCTCGTACAACGCGATGGTGCTGCGCTCGCCTTCGCCGAGATCACCCCGGGGGGCGACCGTGCGCGGCTCCGCCGGAGGACCGCTGGACACCGCGGGCAACTGGCGGGCCATCAACCACGCTCCCGCGACCAGCAGACCCACGGTCAGGATCAACGGTCCGCGCGGGCGGGCCGGGCGAGCGTATGGGGGAGAACCGTTCATCACCCTGAGCTCCGTGTCTGTTTGCCGGCGTTTCGTTCGGCGGCTCGGCGGCGCAGCTCGGCGTCGATAAACGTCTGCAGATCCCCATCGAGTACGCCGTCCGTGTCCGCGGTCACCACCCCCGTGCGCCCGTCTTTTACGCGCCGCTCCGGATACAGGAAGTAGCTGCGAATCGCGTTGCCCCAACCGATCTGGCCTTTGTCGCCGTAGATCTTGGCCAGCTCGGCGTCGCGCTTGGCTTCTTCCATCAGGTAGAGTCTGGAGAGCAGCATCTTTCGCGCTCGGGCACGGTTCTTGTGCTGGCTGCGCTCGTTCTGACACTGGGCCACCAGCCCCGTCGATTCGTGAGTCAACCGGACGGCGGACGACGTCTTGTTAACGTGCTGTCCTCCGGCGCCGCTGGCGCGATAGGTGTCCTCGCGCACGTCCGTCTCCCAGTCCACCTCGATCTCCACGTCCTCGAGCACCGGCTGGACATCGACCGAAGAGAAGCTGGTCTGCCGCTTGCGCTGGGCGTTGAACGGAGAGATCCGCACCAGGCGATGGACCCCCGTCTCGCAGGACAGGTACCCATAGGCGTAGTTGCCCTTGACCAGCAAGCTAACCGACTGAATACCAGCCTCCTCGCCCTCCTTTTTTGAGAGCAGCTCGACTTCGTATCCGCAACGCTCGAAGTAGCGCAGGTACATGCGCATGAGCATCTCCGCCCAGTCCTGGGCGTCAGCCCCGCCCGTTCCGCCCTGAATGTTGAAGTAGCAGTCCAGGGCGTCGTTGGGCCGCGCGAGCAGGGTGAGCAGTTCGACCCGATCGATCTCGACCACCAGGGCCTGGGCCTCGGTTGCGAGTTCCTGGCGAGTCGCTTCGTCGTCTTCCTCCGCGAGCATCTCGACCATGGTGTGGGCGTCAGCCAACCGGGCGCAGACCTGCTCCACCGGTTCGACTACCGCCTTGAGTTGCTTCACCCGCCCGGTGATCTTCTGGGCGTGCTCGGCGTTGTTCCAGAAGTTGGGAGCAGCCATCTCGTTCTTCAGAGACGACCACTCTACGGCTTTGTTCGCGAGGTCAAAGAGAGTCCCGGATGGCATTGATCCGGGCAGAAAGGTCCTTCAGCAGGACGGCGGGGTCTTCGAGCATGTCACATCCATCCTCAAGAGCCCACGGTTTCACCGGGGCTGCGGATCCGTACGTCTCATCCCCAGGGATCATATCCCCCCGGCGGTTCACCGACAACGCCCGCCCGTGCGGAAGCTACCGGCGCGCCGCCGACTCGATGACTACTGGCGTGACCGGCCTGGAGGCCTCCCCACCCAGGGGGTTGGTCTCGGTGTCGACCGCGGCGATCGCCTCGACCACGCTCTTCCCCTCCACCAAGGTAGCGAACGCGGTGAAGTTCTGCCCATCCAGGGAGGCACTGTTGTCGGTCAGGTTGATGAACCACTGTGACGTCCCACTGTCCGCGTTCCCCCCGGATAAGGCCATCGCCACGGTATCCACCGTGTTGCTCAAAGCGGTTTCTGCCTCGCTGACCACCGGATCGCGCGTATCGAGTTCCTGGTACTCGCCGTTGTCGTCGATCCGATATCCGCCCGCCTGGATCACGAAGTCCGGGACCACCCGGTGGATGACCGTGTCGCTGTAGAACCCGTCATCCACGTAGCGCAGCAGATTGGCCACCGTCTTGGGCGTGAGATCCTCGCGCATCTCGAAGACAACGTCGCCGAACCCGGTGATCGTATAGACCACCTGGGGACGTTCCTGGGCGATGGTCACCACATACAGCTCGGTTTCGCCAGTGCGGGCGTCGGTCCCGTTGAGCGCGGTGACGCTCACCCGAAGCTGAACCGTCTCGCCCATCTCCGCGGTCAGCATCGGCTCGGCGACAAGCTGATTGTCCAAGGTGGCGTCCCCGGCGACGACTTCCCACGCATAGTTGATCTCGTCGAACCCCTCGGCGTCCTCCACCTCCGCCGATAGCTGCCCCTCGTCGCCGACCAGCAGGATGTCCGGGCCGGTGGCGGTAATGGCCAGCGGACCGGCCGCCTCCTCAACGGTGATCGTCTGGGAAGCCGTAGCCTGTTCCTGTGTCGAACCGTCCGTAGCGGTGACCTCAATGATCAGCTCGCCCGCTGCGGTGGGAGTCACCCCTACGGTTTC
Organism: bacterium; assembly: GCA_024231775.1. Classification (GTDB taxonomy): domain Bacteria; phylum Planctomycetota; class Phycisphaerae; order UBA1845; family UBA1845; genus JAAEQG01. The sequence continues at coordinate 2,796 of JAAEQG010001446.1, read as the reverse complement.
CTGATCGTCGTCATCCAGGTTCGCCTCTCCAGCCTCGACCCGCCAGGCATAGCTGACCGTTCCGACCGCGCTCTGAGCGCTGGCGGTAAGCTCCAGACGTTCGTCAACCGTCCCGGTGGCCGACCCGGAGATCGAGACGCTGATTCCCCCGGCACGACCGACCGACTGGATGACCACGTCTTCAACCGGAACGCTGTCGCCGATCCCCGCCCGCGGAGCGGTGACCACTTGGCCGATGGCGTCCAGCACCTCGAGCCCGTCCAACACCTCGGCGAAGACCGTACGTCGAGGCGCGGCATCCAGTTCCGCATTGTCAATCAGGTTAATGAAGAACGCCGCAGCTCCGGAGTCCGGATCCACGGGGTTACCCGAGACTTCGCCGTTGCTGTCCACATCGCCCTCGTCCAACGCCAACCCCACCATCCCGCGGAGGTTACTCAGTCCGTTCGGGGCTTCGCTGTCGATAGCGGGAAGGACGCCTTCCTTGGGCGCCAGACTGCCTCCGCTCGACTCGAAGAGCCCCCCCAGAACCAGTCCCGGAGCGCTCGGTCTGATCCGGTGCATCACGGTTCCGTTGTAGAACCCGCTATCCACGTATTGCAGGAAGTTGGCTACGGTGTTCGGGGCGGCGTCCACCTCCAAGGCCATGCGGACGGTCCCGAAGTGCTCGAGTTCGATGTCCACCCGGGGTCGCTGGTTGTCCCCCGAAGCGGCGTAGGTAACCACGGTCACCTCGCCCTCGATGCGACGCGAACCATCCGGCTCGATCAACAGCAGTTCGACTTTGACCTTGATGGTCCCCTCACCCGTAGCGGTCAGCGTGTTCTGCGGTCCGGGGATACCGGCGGACTCCAGCGTTCCCGGCCCCTGCGCCACCTCCCAGAAGTAGCGAATCTCCGCATCGTCGGACACGTCAGGCCGAGCGGCGGTCAACTCGACTTTCGCGTTACTGAGCATCAGCGGGGAGGGGGTGGTCAGCTCTGCCTTCTCGATCACGACGAGCGCGAGCTGGCCGACGCCGACCTCACCCGTATCCACGTCCTTGACCGTGACCCGGACCGTAAGCTCGTCCATCCCGCTGACCACGGCAGTAGTCTCGGCTTCTGTCGGTGATCCAAACCCTACATTGGCGGCGGGCGCCCCGTTGGATCCGAGCGCCTCCCATGAGTAAGTGAACGTGCCCTCCCGCTCGACGGTGGCCGAGTAGGTCCCCTCTTCGTCTATCCCGAGTTCGCCGGGACCGTCCAGGGTGACACAGAAGTCCCCACTAGCTCCCGCCGGTCCGTCGACCGTGAGCGTAGCCCACGCCGAGTCGCTCCGTCCGGACCGATCGGTCGCGGTGACGCGAAAGATGTACTCCCCGCCGGCGACGGTCAGTTCATCCGTGGTGGTGATGGCGGAGCGGGGCTCATGGATCGCCAGATCGCCTTCAGCCTCCGGCTTGCGCTCCAGCGACCAGCGGTAGACCAGCACCTCGGTGTCAGCGGAGGATGCCGTGAGCGTCGCGAATCCGCCGACGCCGACGCACTCACTAACCGTAGCGGTTACGCTCAACCCCTCCTCACCGGGCTCGTCCGCGGTCGTGCAGGAGAGCACGCCGAGTATTGCGATCATCACCAGACCTGTTGCTGCGCGTTGGGTCATGTCTGTGGTCCTCAGGAAGCTCTAAAGTCGGTTGGCTGATCCATCGGCTATCGTATCATCGGTCCCCCAAAGGACTTGGCTTGACCCAGCCCGCAACGGTCGCAAGCCCGCAGCCCTCCCCGTACGAAGCCCCACCCATGATGGGTGACGAGCGGCGCGGATCCGCAGGGTGCCATGGACATCGCGAAGCGTGGCCATCAGAGGCCCAAGCGCCAGCGCGGGCTCAGCGCGGCACTTCCCGCCCCTACGGGCAGTCCGCGTCTTCGAGCTGGATCTCGAGGTCTTCGCGGGTCAGCCCGTCGAGCTGCTCTTCGTCGATGCAGTTTCTGCCCAGCAGCTCGATCTCCAGGGCGACATATGCGCATTCCAGAGCGGTGTCTCCGGTCTCGTCGAATTCATCGAGCAGAGCGTTCAGGGCTGCGATGCCCGCGGCGCAGGTATTGCCGCCTCCCGAGGGCGTCGCGGTCTGGCATCCCGGTCCTGCGAAACCGAGCAGGAGGGTAGCCAAACCGACGGTCATCATCGCTGTCACCGTTTCTACCCGACCGAATCGCATCCATCTGGTTGACATGAAACCTCTCCTTGAAACCACGGCCCGCAGTGGCGCCTCCGTGCGTCCGGGTCGGGCCCGTCAGCGAACAACATAACCGACCCCGAAAGGCCAGTCCACGGAGGAGGCCCATCGCCCCGAAGCGGTGCAGGGTTGTGGCTAGGCTCATCGCCCCAAAGGGACGTACGGTTGTGATCAGGCGCATCGCCCCAAAGGGGCGCACGGCTTTGACCATGCCCATCGCCCCGGAGGGGCGCACGGCTTTAGCCAGGGGTGAAGCGCAGCGCAACCCCTGGAAACCGAACCACCCAACAAACCCGCCCCGGCAGGGGCGGCGGACGGCGAGCGCACGGAGTTTCCGGGAAGGCAAACCGAACTCGCGTACGCAGCATTTGACGTATGCCCTTGCCCTCTCAGGGCACCGGGAGGGTCAGGGTGTTCCGGTCCAGGGGTTCCCCCTTGACTTGCGGCACCGCCGCAGGTCAAGGATTCACCCCCGGGCTAAATGCCTTGGCCCCGTCGGGGCCGATTGGACATGCTGCCCGAGCCTCCGCGGACGAAACGTAAGGGGGTGAGCGCAAGACCGCAGCCCCCGAACATTC
>JAAEQG010001445.1 GCA_024231775.1 bacterium | reverse complement strand
TCAAGCTGACGTTGCTCCAGCAGCTTCTGCTCCCACCGGCGTTCGAGCTCGCGTGCCACCAGGCGGTTCTCGGGCTCCACTGCGTTGTACTGTCGCTGTGCTCGATGGGCATCGTAACCAGCCCGCTCAAGGCGTTGCTGCCACTGCCGGTCGATCGTCGCTCGTTGCCGCTGAATGTCCTCGGCGGCTGAGAGGCTCAGCTCCAACGCGGCCGGTTCCAGCACGGCCAGCACCTGCCGGGCGACGAACTGATCCAACACACCGCCGGTCAGGCTCTGGCATAGAGATTGGCCATAGTCAACGGCATGACGCGCGCAAACGTAACGCGGGCGGTTCAACTAGGCCCCCTGGCCCGCCTGCGACCGGTCATATTGAACCATCATGCGACAGCCACACCGTCCGCACACCAACAACCCCTTGATCAACGACGAACCTTCGCGGACCGGGCCCCGGCTTTGACTGCGGGCCTGGTTGTCAGCGATTCGACGCCGGGTGGACTGGTAACGCTCCCAGGTGATGTAGGCCGGGCAACGATCCTTGAGGAACACCATACACTCTTCAGGTGACGCCACTTTACGACCCGTCGATGGCCGACCGGGGATCTTGCAGCGTGGGTCCACCGGCCGGCGACCCCACGTGTAGGCACCGGCGTAGATCGGATGCTGCAACAAGTTCCGCAGCGTTTGTCGGCTCGGGCGTCGCCATTGGAGTTGACCACGCTCGGGACCGCTGTGCGGTCGGACAGGCAGACGCACATCATGTCGGACCAAGTAGCGCAGCACGGCGTTGATGCTGCCCAGTTCGTCGAACTGATCAAAGATTAAACGGACCACGGCTTGCACCTGCTCGTCGGGATCGAGAGCCAACTCGCCGCTTTGTTGACGGATGTAGCTGATCGGTGGGTGGTTGAACAACTCGCCGCGTTTGGCCTTGTTCAATCGGCCCTGGTGCATGCGTTGATGGAGGATATGCAGCTCCGCCTCGCTCAAAGTGCCCTTGATCCCGAGCAGGAGCCGATCGTTGTACTCACGCGGGTCGTACAATCCGTCTTGGTCAGCCAGCAGAGTGCCGAACACCGCGCACAGCTCCAGCAACTGATGCCAATCCTTGCACGAGCGTGCCAGTCGGCTCATCTCGATCCCCAGCACCAGTCCAACGTGATCCAGGCTGACCTCGGCAAGTAATCGCTGAAAGCCCGCTCGCCCTTCCGCGTTGGTGCCACTTAAGCCTTGATCTTCATCGATCACCAGGATCCGTTCGCCGGGCCAGTTCCAGTCGATGGCCCGGCGCCGAAGAGCGTACTGCAACGCCGTCGATTCACGATGCTCCAGCACCTGTTGCGGGCTGGACTGCCGAACATAGACCACCGCCAACCGGTCGCGATGATGGGGCTGGATCTTTCCCGGAACGATCGTCTCAGAGCCGAGGCCCGCGGATAGAGTCTCGGAGCGGACCGGAGTGGACAAAGTCTCCCGCCTGACACGAGTGGATTCAGTCGCGATCATGGTCCACCTCCCGCCGCGTCTGCGGCTTGGGTAGGTGTTCGGCCACGATCCGGCTGAGGGTCGCCAGCACCTGGCGACGACTCTCTGCCGGCAGCATCTTCCAGAATTGGTTCAGAGGAACACTCTGCCCCGGTGTCAGTGGGCGCGGGGGGGGACGAGTACGTCATCCGTGACGTTACGCATGGCTCTGCTCCGCAGATTGGACGCCGACGTCGCCGGCACCAACGTACCAGCTCCAGTAACGCCGGTACGCCCACTATCGCCCGGCTCGGCCCGCTGTCAAAAGCCGTCGCTTCGCATGTAGTGTGCGTGGAAGATTGAGTTGGACATCCGCGTGATCAAGCAGACCCTAAACTTGGACCACGTCCGCTGCAAGACTCCGGATATGGTTCGTCGGGAGCTGTGGGTAACGTTGTTGGCCTACAATCTCATCCGCAAAGTGATCGCG
>JAAEQG010001444.1 GCA_024231775.1 bacterium | reverse complement strand
CGCGAATCCGGCGAATCCATCAGCTCACGGTTGGGCAGCTCCAGTGTCTCACAGACCGCCGCCCCCAGAACCTCAGCCGCCTGGGTCGCTTCCGCTGCACGCGTCTCCAGCGTCCCCCGCGGCGTGGGTTCGCCGGAGGTCATGTGCAGCATGCCCACCCGGTAGCCCAAATCAACCGTTTTTGCTATAGTCCCCCCCATCCCGATCTCCAGGTCATCGGGATGCGGTGCCGTGAAGACAATGTCCAGGACTGGCGTACTCATGGTTTTGATCTGCCTCGGGTAATCGTGAAGTTCGAGGTCCGAGGAGACTATAGGCGCCGCTGGGCTGAGGGACAAGCAACGTCCCAGCCAAGCCACGCCGGTCGCCGATGATGACCTGCCGCAGGAAAGGCGAGACCATGGCCAGACGCAGAATCCAGGATGACGACCGCCAGGTGATCGCCGAGTTCATCGAGCACCACTGGCACAGCAAGGTAGTCGTAAGCCAAGGGAAGTCCTACCATCCCCACGAGTTGGACGGCTTGATCGACTGGCGCGATGATTCCATCGCCGGCTTGGTAACCTGGTTGCACGAGGAGGACGAGTTACAGTTGCTCACCCTCAACAGCGTCCTGGCTGGCCAGGGGATAGGTTCGGCACTGATGCTCATGGCCATCGATTACGCTCGGGAGAAGGACCTGGGCAAGGTCTGGCTAACGACCACGAACGACAACCTCTCCGCGATCGGCTTCTATCAGCGGTTGGGTTTCCGCCTCACCGCCGTGAACGTGGGAGTCGTGGACGAAGCTCGAAAGATCAAACCCCAGATCCCCGAGACCGGCCAGAAGGGAATCCCCATCCATGACGAAATCGTTCTCGAACTGAACCTCAAGCCATCGCTATCCTGACACCATCACCTCGCGAGAGGTCGGCTGCTTGGGTATTGCAGCGATCACCCATCCACCGTTTACTACGCACCATGGCCTATCTCCGAACCCATGTGGGACCGGCTTTCCTGTCGGTCAACCCAGGAGACAACCACCATGTACGAACGACTGTTTCGTCTGCGCGAGCATGGGACCACCGTCGGACGTGAAGCTATAGGCGGCGCCAGCACCTTCCTGGCGATGTCCTACATCATCATCGTTCAGCCGGTGGTCCTGGGCGCCGCGGGGATGGATCACGGCGGCGTCTTCGTAGCCACTTGCGCGTGCAGCGCTTTCGCATGTATTCTGATGGGATTGTGGTCCAACCTCCCTATCGCTCTGGCTCCGGCGATGGGGCACAACTTCTTCTTCGCCTTTACGGTTTGCGGCGCCACCGCGGTGGGAGGCTTCGGCTGGGCGTGGCCGGAAGCCCTGGCCGCCAACCTGATCGCCGGCGTACTGTTTACCCTGATGGCGAGCTTCGGTCTTCAAGAAGCCCTGATCCGCGGCATCCCCGATTCGCTCAAGTACGCCATCGCCGTCGGGATCGGCCTGCTAATCGCCTTCGTCGGCCTGCAGTGGGCGGGCATCGTCGTCCACCATCCGGTCACCTACGTCAAGCTGGGAAACCTGCGCAATCCGGTGGTCTTGCTGAGTGTGTTCGGCTTGACGAGCACCGCGATCATGCTGGTTCGTGGCGTCCGCGCCGCCCTCCTGCTCGGGGTGCTGCTCACCGCTGCGGTTGGGCTGATCGCATCACACTTCATGTCGGCCAGTTGGGGTTACAGCCTGGTCGAGTGGAAGGGTGAGTTCGTAGCTCCCGTGCCCGACCCGAGCCCGACCGCGTTCGCAGTTTTCGGCGGGCTGAAGACCCTGTTCAGCGACCACAGCTTGGGGGACTGGCTGACGATCATCTTCGTGTTCCTGATCCTGGACGTGTTCGATACTGCGGGCACACTCGTCGGCGTGGCAGAGCGCGCCGGGCTGATTAAAGACGGTACGATTGTCGGCGCCAAGCAAGCCCTGCTCAGCGACGGAGTTGGCACGGTGGCGGGGACGATCATGGGCACGAGCACGATCACCAGCTACGTGGAGTCCGCCGCGGGAATCTCCGCGGGGGCCCGAACCGGGTTGGCTTCGGTCATTACCGGACTGCTGCTGGCCGGCGCGCTGTTCTTCCACCCCTTGGTCGAGATGGTCGGCGGCGTGGTGGCGGTGGATGCCGCCTCGTTGGGGGCAGTGGCTTCGGTAACGCCAACCGTTGCTTGCCATCCGATCATCGCTCCGGTGCTGATCGTGATCGGGTGCTACATGCTTCCGGCGGTAGCCAAGATCAAGTGGACCGACCTGACCGAAGCCCTGCCGGCCTTCCTCACCATCATCATCATGCAATTCGGATTGAGCATTTCCCACGGCATCGCCTGGGGATTTATCACCTACGTCTTACTCAAGCTGGTGACGGGTCGAGTGAGGGAGATTCACCCCCTGGTGGCCCTATTCTCAGTACTGCTGGGGGCGTTCCTGGCAACAAGTTAAGGATGCGCAGCGCCGGGATGACACGAATTCGAGCGCATTCCTTCGATCGCTCGCGTTATTCGCCCTGCCCGACCGCGCACATGCGCGCAGTTATCGGCCCAACATACCTCCCCATTGACACGCGATGCCCGGTCCAACGTCCGAATAAACACGTCGCGCTCTCGACCGCTCCTCCTCGCTCAGTGCATTTAGTTGTTTGACCCGTTCACGAGTTTCTCTACAATAGACGCCACGGAGTGGACGGCAGCCGCCAAGGGCACGGCGTTAGTCATTGATCGCACGGGTGACACGACAGTGACACGATATTGCTCTTCCGCCTTAGCTCGAACCCTGCCGCCGATGGGCGGCGTGGGGCCGGACGAACGGACCGAACGAGGTCCCAGCGGATCGCCCGGATGTGGTCGGGCGTCGGAGCCGAGAGAAGAACCACCGCAAGCCCACCACTCCCAGGGGATTGGCAAGCGGATGATCGGGTTGGGCCGGAATACCATTGGGTTGGCATACTTCACGTCAGGTTGGAGCGCGCCGGGAGCGTCCTCGCTACCGGTACCGGGAGGGGACCAGGGTACCGCCGGTTACGCGCCATTGAACCATGATCGTGAGCGAGTGCCTTCGGTCCGCCGGACTCCGCGAAGCCACCATCGTCGGGAGACGCTTCCGCCGCTGCGCCGTGCAGCCCGCGGAGGCACGCTGCCGACCACCACACGTGGAATGGCGATGAAGTTCGGCTGGACTCGGCGGCACACTTGAGCCACAAGTTCACGTGGCCGCCGGACCGAGGGTGATAAGGAGACAGTGTCTTGGAGGTAACTCAGCTATCCAGACCCGTGCCCTCGCGACGGCCGGCGAATCTACCGCCCGAGTCCGTCAAGCGATTTCTAGATTACCTGTTCGTGGAATGCGGCCTGGCGGGCAGCACGGTAGTAGCCTATCAGCGAGATCTCAGCGATTTTCACGCGCATATAGAAGAGAACGACGTCGACCTCCGGGATATCACTATCCTGGACGTGCAGCGTCATCTGATCCAGCTACAGGAACGCGGGTTGGCCGTCGCGTCGATCGCCCGTCGGTTGTCTGCGATTAAGATGTTCCTGCGTCACTTGTATGCGGAGAACATCCTCTATCGGGACGTACCTTCGCTGATCGATGCGCCGAAGAAGTGGCGCACGCTACCCGCCACCTTCCACCATAGCCAGGTCGATGACCTGCTCCATGCCCCCGACGAAACCGACGAATTCTACCTGCGTGACCTGGCCTTGCTCGAACTACTCTACGCCACCGGTATGCGCGTGAGCGAAGTGTCCAACCTGACCCTGGAGCAGGTCAACCTGGACATCGGTTACTTGCGCTGCATCGGCAAGGGCAACAAGGAACGGATCATCCCCGTGGGCCAAAGCGCCCTGCGCGCCTTGCGCCGCTATCTGAACGAGCTGCGCCCCGCCATGATCCGTCAGAAGTCCGGAGCGGCGGTCTTTCTGTCGCGTACCGGACGCAAGCTGGACCGCACCAGCATCTGGCGCCTGGTACGCAAGCACGCTCAGGCGGCGGGCATCAGCGGAACGCTTACCCCGCACTCCCTCCGCCATTGTTTCGCCACCCACATGCTCGCCGGCGGCGCCGATCTGCGCATCGTCCAGGAACTCCTCGGCCACGCCGATGTATCCACTACCCAGATATATACCCACGTCGATTGCACGCGCCTCAAAGAAGTCCACGAACGCTGCCACCCCCGACAATGACGAGTTGCCCGCATGGATGCACCCGAAACGAATGGATTCGTTTTCGAAAACCGCACCAGCCTGAATGACCAGCGGTTGCGGGACATGTGTGTCCACGCAGTCAGCCCCTGGCGCCTGGGTCGTCTGGAAGTCCGCGTGCGCTATAGCAGAGGCGCCGACTTCTCGGGCACATGCTACTACAACGAAGGGCGCATCTTCGTCAACCTGGGCCGCCACTTGCAGTACCCCTACCGCATGGGCACGCACATCGCCCGCTCGGTGAGCAACCGCGACGGATGGTGGAAACCCATCTACACGATCGACTTGGCGGACGGTTACCAGGTGGTTCTGTTCGTCTTCCTGCACGAGTGCTTTCACTGGCTGGTGAAGCGGGCTCGTAAGAACCCGCGACAGAAGGAGTCGATGTGCGATCGGTTTGCGACGCGCATCCTCGTGGAGCAGCACGGCATGACCGTGCGCGACCCAGACGGTTGCGCCCTCCCGCGAGAGGCATGGGACTTCCAGGACGTGGAGGGATTCATCAGCCCGCTACTGCGTAAGTCCACCGCCCAGCCGCCGCGCCCGCACGCCGCCCTGGTTCCCCGGCCGAGACCGCGCCCGCAGCAGCAGCTATTACTGTTCGACCTGTAGAAGCCATCCCAAAACCCCTCTCCCCTCTGGGGAGAGGTTGGGAGAGGGGCGCAACCGCCAGAGAATCCGGTCCTCCCCTGTCGAATGTAGCGTCACGCATCGTTTGGCGGCATGACCTGAAACGAGCCGCGACTGCAGTTCGGCGCGGTGACACACCCTCAGCCCCGTCCGCTAAGCCGAACGGATAACTAAGCAACCGGTCACCTTGTCGTGCAGGGCTTGTCTTCTGCTGCTCCACAGCGGCATGAGGTAACCCACACCAAACGTCAGCATCGAGAGACCCTTGGCCAGGTTCCGCCAGGACGCCGCCCCGAAACCAATCCGCTGACCGTGCAGATCGACTACCTTCAGGCCCATGATCCTCTTGCCCGGCGTAGCCTGCCACGACGAGCTCTCCAGCCACACGCTGTAAAGGAGGGCGAACACCCCGCCGACCAGCAGCGGCCCCATCGTCGCCGCCAGAATGGTGGTGGCGTTCAAGTTGTTCAGCAGCAAGCCGAGGAACATCGAATTGACTATCGCCGACGCCATCTGCAGGATGACAAAATCAATCACCGCAGCCACCGCCCGAGCCCCGAAGCTCGCCCCGCGCGGCTCCGCCGGATGATCCTCGAACCCGGTCAAGCCCGGCAGGGCCCCTGGCTCAAATGCCATATGTTCAACAGCAGATCCGCTCAAAACCGGTCGGGCTTGCGGCAATTCAGCTTGGGGTACGTCCATAACCGTAGCGGAGTGGGATACACCGAGACCGTGAACCGTGTTGGCTGGGCTGGGCTGAGTGTCCTGCAAGACTCTTCTCCCCGTTATCGGCGGTCTTCCCCAAAACAGAATCCGCACGTCTTGCAGTCTACGATATGATCTCGCCGCCCTCCGAACGTCCGGAGCTGCGTGTTGAAACGGTACGGGGACGCAGGAGATCGTCTCGCAGTTGGGTAGGGCAGGTGAGCCACCTGCCCTACTTGGTTGCGTACCCGCTGCAGCACGTTGCCCGCTGCAGCACGCAACACTTGCTGCGGGCTCAGAACCTCCGTAGAGTGGAGGATGCACAGGTTCGATTGTCCATGCGTTTCTGCGAGCAAAGGCACGTCGGTTGATGATGCGTACATCATGTTTTCTGGCGGGTGCTGTGCTTTTCGGGTGTTGCCCGCTGCCTCCGGTCCAGGATGGCGACCAGGCCTGGCCTGAAGAGTTCTGCGAACGGTGGGTTCCCCAGTGGGTCGCCGACGGTGACGAAGACTCCAATCGCGCGGAGGCGGCACTCTGTCAGCTCCGGCGGGAGGGGGAAGTCTCAAACCAAGTCTTTGCAGACTTCTGCCGGATGGACTTTGACAAGCAGGGTGAGATTCTGGATGTGGAAACGCTCTGCACCGTTGATCCCGCGCCTGAGGAGATCGAGGACTTCAACACTACTCTCCGGAACTGGCGGGAGGAGATCGAACAAGCAGGCTGCGGAGATCTTCTGTACCCCATGTACAAGGCGTACGTTGCTGTTTGCGATGATGGAAAGCAAGTCCTTGTACGAGGCAGCGGAACATCCGGCGTCGATAGTTTCTATGATCCCGAGTCCGGAGAGCTCGTCGGCGCGAGGTACTCGAATGACTTCGTGATCCCTCCCTGCTGCGCCGTGAAGTACTGGCCGCGCAGGATCGAATGTGCCGAAGCGACAATCACGGAAGTTCTGTGTGGTGAGGACTCCGTGCAAGTCGGAGATACACGCGCCTTCCGGTAGCCGTCGTCGTCATTCACTTCAGTCACCGATCTCCAGGAAGGGGGCGGCATTCGCAAGACCGTGCCCCAAGAAGCTACGTCCCCTCTTCCTTCCCCCGCGGAAGAAGTGAGCGACCGCCGGGACACGCGGGCTAGAAGTTCCTGTACAGCAGCCTGAGCATCCCAACGAGAAAGTATGCGGCCCGTTCCGGTACTGCAAGCGAGAACGCCGCGAGCGCCCCCAGGAACGCCATCACCTGAGACGCCACCGCAACAGCCAGGCTCCGCGGCATGCCGAGATAGTGCCGATACCCACACGCCAGCGACCAAGTCACGTGAACGATCAGGAGCAGCAGGATCGCGTACTGGGCCTCACCCTTCCAGGACGGAAGCTGAATGTCGTAGAGGCCTGCCAAAGCCCAGGCGATCAGCACCGTGCCAATAGCGGGCGGAACGAGGAAGACCATCAGCGGGACGGCGTGCGCCCAGACGCGCACAACCTGGGCGGGACGGACTCGGTAGCGCTTCATCGACCAACGGAAGACCATCAGCGCCCCGAAACAGGCGGAGGCCCAGACCGTCACGATAGCCACCCACACCTTTACCTGCGGCGCCCGCCACGCGTCAATAATCTCGTTCACGAGCGCCAGGGCATGGAGCGAAACGACCCCGTTCCAGCGCGCCCCCCATATCGCGCGCGTGAAAAACTCCGTCAGACCGATCGATACAACCAGGGACACACTGAACGCCAAGAGAAACAGGCAAACCATCGCCAGCAGCGGCTTGACCCGCGGCGGATCGTGAATGTCGAACTGTCTCCAAAGCTTCCCGGGGCGCAGAGCACGCCACCAAGTAGCCGCCAGCGAACGCACCGGCCGATCGCGCCAGCGGTACTCGAACAACAGATGCTTTCGCCGGTGGTAGCCCGCCAGCACCTGCTCCCAGGTGAACGGTTCGCCGCATTCCGGACAACGCGTCTCGGGCAACCCGCAGAGGTGGTAATCGCAGTGCAGGCAGGTCAGCCGCTCGATCGGCACGGCGTCAGCCCAGTCAAACTCCAGCCCACACCCCGGACAACACGGCTCGACCCCTCCGCGCAGATCATGCCCACACCGAGCGCACCCGACCTCGAACGGAACCAAGTCCCAATCCGGCGCCGGAGAAGCCGACTCCGCTGTGCGGACTCCCCCGCTGGTCTCGAGCACTGTCATGCGAACCCTCTCGCCCGATCCTATCTACAAGGCGCGCGCCCGCCAGTATTGGCCACTTGCGTAAGAATCCTACACAGCCCGTGGCCCGTTGTCTTGGCATTCTGAACCGTCGCACAGCGCGCAGTCTATCATGACACTCCCCTCCTTGTGGGACCGGCTTACCAGCCGGTCTCCTGGGACCCGTAGAGGCTGGACGACAGGCTCTAAAGCCTGTCCCACAGACTTCTACCACGGGCTGCTATCCCTCCACGCATTCTTGGGTATACTCTCCAAACCTCCGAGGCGGGGAACCCTGCCTCACGATTCATGACTGAGCAGAGAAAGGAACGACTCATGACTACCGCAACCCTGGATCAAGCCAACACCTGCAAGATACTCACCGGCGGGAACTGGACGGACTCGAAGGCGACCCGGTTCGGCGAGGTGACTAACTCCTCGACCGGAGAGACTATCGCCCGCGTACCCCTCTGCGGGGCGGACGAGGCGGACCGGGTGATCCGCACGGCCCACGAAGCGTTTGAATCCTGGAGCGAGACGCCGGCGCCGGAGCGGGCCCGCTATATGTTCAAGTACCTGGAGAACCTCCGCGGCGCCCAGGACGAACTCGCCCGCCTGATGTCCCGGGAACATGGCAAGACCTTTGGCGAATCCCAGGCGTCGATCCAGCGCGGTATCGAGATGGTCGAGTACGCCTGCGGACTTCCGGCGCTGCTGATGGGGGAGACCATCGAGAACATCGCCCGCGGCGTGGACAGCGAAACTCAGCGCCATCCGCTGGGCGTCTGCGTGGGCATTACCCCGTTCAACTTCCCCGCGATGGTTCCGCTGTGGATGTTCCCCATCGCCTTGGTGTGCGGGAATACGTTTGTGCTCAAACCCTCCGAGAAGGTGCCACTCAGTGGCATGCGCGTGGTGGAGCTGCTGCAGGACGCCGGTCTGCCCCCCGGAGTCATCTCGCTCCTGCACGGGGACAAGGAGTGCGTCGATGCCATGCTGAATCACCCGCTCGTGCGGGCGATCTCCTTCGTCGGTTCGACGCCGATTGCGGAGTACATCTATCGCACAGGTACTGCCGCAGGCAAGCGCGTGCAATCCGCCGGCGGAGCCAAGAACCACATCTTCATCATGCCCGACGCGATCCTCGACCGCACCATCGAAGCCCTGGTGGGCTCAGCGTTCGGCTGTGCTGGTGAGCGGTGCATGGCGGGACCGCTGGCCCTGCCGGTGGGCGATGTCGCCGACGAGGTCGTCGAGCGCCTCACCGAGGCGGCAGCCAAGCTCAAGACCGGCCCGACCGACCGTGAGAGCAATGCCACCATGGGACCATTGATCAGCAAAGAGCACCAGAAGAGTGTCCTCGGCTACATCGACAAGGGCGAGGCGGAAGGGGCTAAGCTCACCCTGGACGGGCGCAAGGTGTCCGTACCGGAGGCTCCGGGCGGGTACTATGTCGGTCCCACGGTGTTCGACGCGGTCAAGCCGAACATGACCATCGCCCAGGAGGAGGTCTTCGGCCCGGTGCTGGCGGTGGTGCGCATCAAATCCCTCGAAGAGGGCATCCGCCTCACCCAGGAGTCACCCTACGGCAACGGCGCCGTGATCTACACCCAGAGCGGACGGGCAGCCCGAGAGTTCAAGCGCCGCGCCGGCGCCGGGATGATCGGGATCAACGTCGGCGTTCCCGCGCCGATGGCGTGGTTCCCGTTCACCGGGTGGAGCCGATCGTTCTTCGGCGACCTGCACATTCAGGCCAAAGAGGGCATGCTGTTCTACACCCAGCAGAAGATGACCATGAGTCGCTGGTTCAAGAGCACGGACGGCACTCTGGGATCTTGGGGGATCTAGCGCCCGCGGCGGCCCCCCTCCTGCCATTCTGTCAGCATGACGCGCCCCAGGACCCGGGTTTGTCAGCGCCGGTAGGTATCTTGAGGCTGCTGGGAGAGCGTATCGCCCGGCGGCGACGCATCTCAACCGCTTTATTAGCAGTAGGTTATGGCGCCTGCCGGAGCGTGCGCCTCGCGTAAGCGGCATTGGCATCAGGTTTGCCCTTGGGTCGGTGGGATGTGTGCGCCCGCGGAGGAGCGGGGGGACACGGTGGCGTTCTGCGGTGCGGCTCTGGACGGTCCGGAGATCAAGCCCCAGGAAGCACCGCTCGAACCGGGCACCTGATGGCTCGTGACAAGGAGTGTTTGACCCATGGCCAAGCTGAACATCAAGCCGCTCAACGAGAAGATCATCGTCAAGCGGGTCGAGGCGGAAGACATGACCGCCGGCGGGATCTACCTACCCGACACTGCCAAGGAGAAGCCCAAGCGCGGGAAGATCCAGGCGGTCGGAAGCGGCAAGCTGCTGGACAACGGCCAGCGCGGCGAAATGCAGCTAAGGAAGAACGACGAAGTCCTGTTCACCAGCTACTCGGGCACCGAGATCAAGGTGGGGGGCAACGAGTACCTCATCATGGACGAGTCCGACGTGCTGGCGGTGCTGGAGTAGAGATACCGGGAGTCGCCGGGTCTGACGCTCCGGGCGGACTGAGGTCCGCAACCTTCGGGGCGACACGCGCGGCGAGAGATCAAAGACGCGGGACGACCCCCGCGCTGCAAGCTTTCAGACAATCCTGCGTGGAGAACGACGAGTATGGCAGCTAAGAACATTG
>JAAEQG010001443.1 GCA_024231775.1 bacterium | reverse complement strand
TGAGCTCCTGTGTGGAGAGCGTTTCCGAATGCAGGATGTACTGGAACACTTCGCCCAGCCCGGTGGAGACCGGACCCAGCGCCGGGCGTCCCACGCCTTCGGGTAGCTCCACCGATGAAAGGCGTTCGCTCACTACCTGCCGCGCGAGATAGATGTCGGTGTCATCACCGAAGATCGCCGTCAGCTGGCAGAAGCCGAACTTCGAGAGGGAGCGCACCTCGGTGAGACCCGGCAGCCCGGAGATGGCCTGCTCGACCGGGAAGGTGATCAGCCGCTCTACCTCGAGCGGCGAGAGGGCGGGCGCCGTCGTATTTATCTGAACTTGCACCGGCGTGGTGTCCGGGAATGCGTCGAACGGCAGGCGCGAGAGGCTCGCTAGGCCCACCAGCGCCAGTACCACCGCGGCCAGTATGACCACCGGGCGGTGGCGTAGACAGATGTCGATTATCCAGGTCAGCATCGGATCAATCGCCTTTCTGCTGCACTGCCTCGCAGCAGCCCGCGCCAATACTTCCCGGCATGATCTCAGTGCGCAGAAGCACGGCACCGGTGGTTACAACGCTCTCTCCGGGCTGCAGCCGACCCGCGACCTGCACGCGTTCACCGTCGCCGTGGCGCTGCACGACCCGCGGCCCATAGACGCCCTCGGCGGTACGCACAAACACCACCTCCAGGTCTCTGATCCGTTGTACGGCAGACCGCGGAACGGACGTTGTGCTCCTTGGGGAGCCGATCTCGATGCGGGCGGTCGCGAACTGATTGGCGCGAAGATGGCTAGAGGGATTGGGCACCTCGGCGCGCGCCGTCACTGTCCGCGTCCGTGGGTCTACCTCGGCCGCGATCCACTTGATCTCCCCTTCGAT
>JAAEQG010001442.1 GCA_024231775.1 bacterium | reverse complement strand
TATAGGAGCGGCAGAGCAGCTCGACCCTCCCCGGGTCGTCGTCCGCGACGATCCACTTGTTCAGGTCCTGGAACTCGTCGAGGATCTGGATGATGCGCACGTCGTTGACCTTTGAGATACGGAGTGCAGCCTCTGAGGCGAAAACCCAGGCCGCCGTCGGTGCGTTCTCCAGCATATCTTCCATCGCGCGAATGTCGGCGGCAACGTGGCGGTCGGATGCGGCCAGCTCCTTGAGTTCGTCCATGGGCAGCGGCGTCATGACCCACTCCGGCGTCCGGGTTGTGAAGGCGAAGTACTGGGTCAGGGTGCGGCGGTAGAATGCCTTTGTGAAGTCCGACTCAGTCTGACGCTTTTCCGGGATCCGGTAGTAGAAGGGGATCAGCTGGGGATCGTTGCGCGTGTAGAGGATGTTGAAGAAGCGTTGGAGCAGCGCCGTCTTGCCCTTCTTGCGCCGCGACAGGATCCCGATCGACTTCGAGATCCGCTGCTTGGTGCCAGCGGCCCATTTCATGAGGCGCGCCATCTCCTTTGAGCGGCCCACGAAGAGGTCCGGGTCTCCGATCTCCTCGGCCAAGGCATAGTCCAGGTCCCACATAGCCGGACCAAGGATAGCACAACGCTGCAAGCCGAAGCGGCCAGCCGGCCGGGGCGCCTGGGGCGGACTAGTAGGGGGCACTGTTCCTGTCATCCCCCTTGACTGATCCCGGAGGGTGTCTCCTGGAATTCGGACCTTCGCCACGGCTGTCGCCACAGCCGCCGCACATGCCTACCCCACAATTTTTCGTCTGGGATTCACCGGGTTTGGCGGGCGGCCTGCCTCTCACCCCCGCCCAGCAGGCAGGATGGTCACGGTGTTGATAAGAGACTATCAGCCTTCATGCTCGAAGGCCTCCTGGCATCCGATGCAGAAGGGCGACTCCGGGCGGGCGCTGAGGCGTTCGGGATTGATCGGTCCTTTGCAGTTTCGGCACGAACCGTAGGTTCCGCTGTCAAGGGCCTTCAAGGCCACGCCTACCTGCTGCAGGCGAATCTCGAGCTGACGCCGATTCATCTGGGCCATGCCCTGCATCTGCATGGCATCGGCCCGGGAGAGGCGGCCAATCGGTAGCTCGAGATCGACCGGGCGAGTGTCGCCGGTTGTCTGTCCTAAAAGCGCCTTGATCCTTGCCTCGACCGCGATCAGGCCCTGCCGAATCTCTTCCAGCTGCTCGTTTGTATATTGGCTCATCGCTGCTCCTATTGGAAAAATGAGGTCCTCAGGGGCTAAAACCAGGAGCCCACCATGGAACCCAGGCTACCTGCAGCACTCACCGTGATTCTCCTTAGTGCTGCTCCCTTCCGGGCCTGACACGATTCGGAGAGCGGCAACGCGCAGGACCCGGGCTCCATGGTGGGCTCCGCCTGGCGGCTCTGCTGGCGGAGAGGGCGGGATTCGAACCCGCGGTGGAGTTACCCCCACACACGCTTTCCAAGCGTGCTCCTTCGGCCACTCGGACACCTCTCCAAATATAGCTTGCAAAGATCATGGCGGAGAGGGTGGGATTCGAACCCACGGACCCCGTGAAGGGTCAACGGTTTTCGAGACCGCCCCGATCGGCCACTCCGGCACCTCTCCCCGGGCTGCATTCTAACCCGAAACGCGCTGTTTGGCAAAGAACTCCTGCAGAAGTCTGCCAGCATCAGCCGCAGCCAACCCTCCGCGATGGGCCAACGGCACCCCAAACCGCGGGTCCTCGGCAAGATCAAGCACCGTGCCGCATGCCCCTTGCACGCGATCGTTTGCCCCCCACACCACCAGGTCGAGGCGCGCCTGGCGGCAAGCCGAAATGCACATCGGACAAGGCTCGAGGGTCACGTACAGGGTATGCCCGGGCAAGCGCCAGTCACCACC
>JAAEQG010001441.1 GCA_024231775.1 bacterium | reverse complement strand
TGAGCTCGACGGCATGGTTGACTCACTCGCTGTCACCCACCCCTCAGCCGCGATCGACAAGCTCGACCTGAAGGTGGTCAACACCCATGGCGACTGGATCTACGCGTGTCGCAGCCACGTCTGCTGGGGGCGCTACGTTGCCGCTCCGACCAAAAATCTGGCCACCCGGAGGCTGGATTATTGGTTGCCTACGCCCACATCGAACCATCACGTGTTGCTTGCACGGGATCCCGACGATGGCTCACCGCGATGGGTCAACCTGGTCTGGCCCGGCGCGGTCGCGGCGGGTACCGGCGTGAACGAATTCGGTACGCTGGTTTCACTGCACGACTACGACTCCTCTGGTGCTGACCTGTCGGCAGGGCGCATGCCGCGCTCGGTTGCATCCCGCTACGCTTTGACCTTCGCTACGGGGAGGGACCTCTCCACCCACCTGACGGACGTCTTCGCCGAGCTGCAGGGCTACGAGATCATGACGGGCGGCTTCGTCAATTACTACGCGCCCGAGGGCCACGGTGGCGTCATGACCGCCAATCCCTACCAGGTCGGTTCCGACTTCCATCACCTCCGAGTGCCGCAGGAGGTCTGGCACTACGGTGAAGCCATGATCACTACCAACACGCAGACCGACGGAACGACCACACCGGGGGATGAGGACTTCGGCGCGGATAACTACTACGACAACGAGTCGCCCAAGACACTCGAGAGTCACTGGGCTCTCCTGGCGAGCGGCGGCAATAAGCT
>JAAEQG010001440.1 GCA_024231775.1 bacterium | reverse complement strand
CGGGTGCCCCATCCTTTGCGCAGCAAGTGGCGCGAGCTTGTAGTCTTGCGCGATGGGGTACCCTTGCTCCAGCCCCTGAGGGGGGCGCAGGAATAGAGCCCAGGGTGAGCGAAGCGAGCCCTGGGTCAACAAGTTCTGGTAGCCAGGTGGCGCAAGCGCATGGGACGAGCAGTAGCCCCACCCAAGCTCCTGTCATGGGCCGACAGTGGAACCCACCCCCGAAGGCCCTGTGGCACCGGCTTCCAGCCGGTGTTTGACCGGTTCTGGGATGGGCTCTAACCTCCATGTTCTCCGCATAGCTACTTCCCTTCTCTGTCGTTCAGCTGCTCCGCACTCTGCCCTCATCTCCGCGCTGGACCGCCCGGTCGCCCTGACGCTACTTGGATCCAGACCGCTCCGTTGCGTCCGAGTGTTCCCCGCTCCCCTCCTCTAGCCGAGCTGGGCATCCCCGCCTGACAAAATCCCTCAGCGCCACGAGTTGGGCATGCGACAGCCCGGTCACGCGCCCTCGCGTTCTCAGGCGAACCTTGCCCCCTTCCCGATAGCTCTCTCGGAACAGTCCATACACATAAGGAGTCCGCCGCCGCCGATCCACCCGCACTTCCAAGAACATCACCCACTCCGTACGTGGCTACAGGAACGAAGCAATACGCCATAGGTTACGCACCCCTACCATCGTAACGATATACGTACATGACTACAAGACGCTGATTGCGTCCTCAGCCGCCATCATAGGCAGCCGTCCTTCCCTATCCCCGCCTCTCGCACAAAAACTGACTGGAACCTTCCCTCTCGTTCGCCTCCCCAGCCATCGCCCTCCCGAGTAGCCCCGGGGTCGATGGAATGGCGGCCCGACATACGCTCCTCATGGTCCGCCATGCACCTACGCCCCATCGTGATCCACCAGACTCGAATCTAGCCTGAATCGCTGCGACGTGGGGTGCGCCAGGGTCACATCAGAGCCTGCTGACCGTGGCACTCGGCCTCTCCGGCTGGTGAACTAGCCCCGGGGACGGGGCGTAGCTGCAAGCGACCGTGGGCGATGCGGAGGTTCGCTGACGATGTTTCACGTGAAACACGACAGGCTCGCACCGGAAAACATCCAACCAGTCGTCTGCAGTGCCCGGCACCACAGGCGACCATTGACATCCGAAGGCCTGGGCAATGGCCTCAACGCCGCGTACAGATCGCGCGCGGTTGCGGATACGGAGCTGGGCCTACCTCGCTGGAGGGTTCTGAGGATGCTCCAGGACCTCCAGTAGTTGGGCTGTTTACAGGGCGCCGGCGGAGGGTTAGGGTGTCTCATGGTGAGCTATGTCTAGTGCGGTTTTCACGTGGCGGCGCGCGGTGCGGTGATGGGTGATTAGGATGACGGAGGATGGGACGATGACCAAGGAACGGCGATTGGGTCGGGGCCTCAATTCATTGATTTCAAAAACTATTGGAAGATTAAGCGGAGAGGGAAGTTCCACGGAGGCCGTTCCGCTAGTAAATAGTGCAGACGCTGAAGTGCCTAGTGTTGAAACTGCCGCCCTGGCTGGGACGGGGGCTGAAAAGGGAGTTGCCCGGCAGGCCAGGCCTGCGAAAGGGCAGACGCCCGCCGGGGCTCGCAGCCAGGCAGAAGAGGTTGCTCCCGCGGAGAGGAGAAGCAAGCAACGATCGCCGCGTGCTGTGCCAGCGCGTGGCACCTCAAGACCCAAACTCAGCGCCAAGCAGACTGCCGACGCAGGCAAAGTCGGACTGAAGCGGACCGGGCAAGGGAGGGCCGCCACTGGCAAAGAGACTGCTGCTGCACAGGAAGGGAAGAGTGGCCGCCCGGTGGGCAGGGTGGCGAGCAGCGCGCCATCGCCGGAAAGCAGGAAGCGTCCCAAGGCAGCGAAGCGCAGAGCCGCGGGCGCTGCTGACGCTAGGGTGCCGGTCCATGGCACTCCAGTGGAAAAGCGTGCGGGGAGGGGTAAGTCGGCCAAGGAGGAGTCACGTTCACCTGCAACGACGGAATCCGCAAGCGTGGAGCTGGATGACGCGGTGAAGGTGGGAGAAGGGAAGAGGCGGGTGCCAGGGCGGGGCACAGCAAGGGGTCCTGAGGCAGGTACAGGAGTGAGCGACCCCAGTCAGGGGAAGAGTAAGCAGGCGGGAAGACGCGTCGCGAAAGCGACGTCGGATGGGGGGCAGGAGCATCAGCCGAGCGTGGCGGCGGCGCCGGTAGTTGCGGAGGCTACCCGTGCGGTGGCTAGGAAAGCAGGCGGGGGAGGATCGAAACGTACAGCCGTGAGTGGATCGCCCTCGGTGAGGGTGGCAGCTAGGGAGACCGGACAGAAGGCGGACGAGTCAGGAACTGATTCGCGGGCTAAGCCGAAGGTGGCGGCTGCTGGTGGGCTAGTGAGCGAGGGTGCGGGGCAGGAGGGCAGCGGGGGTATCGAGGCGCGGATGGTGGAGGTGGCGCGGTTGTCGCCGAACCCGCATCAGCCGCGTCGGGCGATCAGCGATGAGTCGGTGGAGTCGCTGGCTCGGTCGATCGAGCAGACGGGGATTCTGCAGCCGATCACGGTTCGGAGACGCGGTGACGGTTATGAGGTGGTGACGGGGGAGCGGCGCTGGCGGGCGGCTGAGCGGGCGGGGCTGAGTGAGGTCCCGGTGGTGGTGCGCTCGGTTTCGGATACGGAGATGCTGGAGCTGGCGCTGGTGGAGAACATTCAGCGCGAGGATCTGAACGCGATCGATCGAGCGTTGGCGTATCGGGCGTATTGTGAGGGCTTCGACAAGAAGCCGGATGAGGTGGGGCGTCGGCTGGGTGAGGATCGGACGACGGTGGTGAACTTTCTGCGGTTGCTGGAGCTGCCGGATGCGGTTCGGCAGATGGTCGCGAACGGGTTGATTAGCGCGGGGCATGGTCGGAGCCTGCTGGGGTTAGGTGATCCGGCGAAGATGGCGCTGGTGGCGCGGGAGATCGTTAAGCAGGGGCTTAGCGTGCGCGAGGTGGAGGAGATCGTTCGGCGGTCGAAGCGGGGGGAGGGGGGCGGCGCTCGGGCTGGGCTGGTGCCGGGGGCGAAGCCGGCGAAGTCGCCGCATATTCGCGACCTGGAGCTGCGGCTGACGTCGGCGGTGGGGACGAAGGTGCAGGTTGAAGAGTCGCGGATCCGGGGGCGCGGGCGGATTATGATCGAGTATTACTCGTTGGATGATTTCGACCGGGTGGCGCAGCGGTTGGGGTTGGAGGTGGGGGTGTGAACGCGAGAGGCGGTATCGGTAGTCGCTTCCTTCGCCCCCTTTGGGGGCTCGGTCTTGGGCGGGTCGTTGGCCCAGGGCTCGCTTCGCTCACCCTGGGCTGCATTCCTACGCCCCCCTTGGGGGCTGAAGCCTTCGGACTTGGGAGGCGATTCGGAGGAGATGGGCGGGCGAGCATTGGCCTGGGGTTCGGGGCCGGAGGTGATCGCCAAACCCCAGGTCCAGAGGACCTGGGCACCCGACCTGTTGATTGACCTCGGGGCTGGCTGGCGGCAGTCAACAGATCGCTCGACGATGCCCGTCTCGAGAAGCTTCGCAGTTGTGTTCGCCGCGGCGCACCGTGGGGCGGGGCGGCTTGGCAGGTCCGGACAGCCAGAAGGCTCGGCGTTGAATCGAGCTTGCGCCCACGCGGGCGACCCAAGAAGCGCGAGAAGGAAGAATGTCCCCTTCTCTTCCTCCGAGTGCAGCAAATAGGAGCTGGCCATGAAGATGCTAACCTTGGTGCTTATCGTCCCTTTCCTTGTGTTGGGATTGTCACAATACGAGACTCCTGATTTGAACATAACGCGCGACGCATCCAAGTACGGGGGTTTCACCTTCCAGGTTGGATTCGAGCAGGAAAGGGTGATGCATGACCGGTTCCAGATATATAGCATAGTCATCGCCATCAAGCATGAGGAGCATAGACACCTTGCCCAGGAAGGCTACGTCGAAGTCTGGGGCGACAAGAAATTCATCTATTCCTGCGCGGTTCCGCAGGTGACTGAGGGTTCCCTAGGGTTGCGTTTGAAGGAGAAGGTTGAAACACCGAATGCTATGCTGTTCTTCTTCCGGATGAATCCACGCTACATCCACGAGAGTTGGTTTAACTACCAAGTCCTCCGCAGCGACGGATCTGTAGAGAGGAATTGCTTCATCAGGCTAAAGGACTTCATTGACGTTGTGCCCGCTAAGAATCTCGGGGCGACAAGAGATGCGCGGGACGAGGCGGAGAACGAAATAGAGCATACAACGCTGCCAGGAGGCGGTACAGATTCAACTGACTGACTACTCATCCGACGGTGGGATTGCAGGAGGGGTGGGCTGCAAGGCTGAGTGGTTCGCGGGATGGTGGGGCATGAGTGGCTCGCTTCGCTCACCCTGGGCTGTATTCCTACGCCCCCCTTGGGGGCTGAAGCCCTCGGACTTGGGGGCGATTCGGAGGAGAGAGGCGGGCGAGCATTGGCCTGGGGTTCGGGTCCGGAGGCGATCGCCGAATCCCCAGGTCCAAAGGGACCTGGGCCACCCGACCTGTTGCTTGACCTCGGAGCTGGCTGGCGGCGGTCAACAGATTGCTGGGCGATGCCCGCATCGAGAAGCTTCGCAGTTGTGTTAGCCACGGCGCACCGTGGGGCGGGGCGGCTTGGCAGGTCCGGACAGCAAAAAGGCTCGGCGTTGAATCGAGCTTACGCCCACGCGGGCGACCCAAGAGGTGCGAGATAAAGTAGAATGTCCTCTTTTTCATCCAAGAAGATAGCTGTCCCCGTTTCGATCTTCGGAGAGCCAGCGTGACTCTTGCTGCTTCAGAGTCTAGGAGAGTCTATGCCGTCTATAAGTGCGTATCGTTTCTCGTGATCATCGGGCTCGTAAACGTCATGGCGTCGATCATTCTCTGGTTCGACCTGGCAGGATGGAGGCGAATCGTAATCATAGGTGTTCTCTGGATAACACCCAACGCGCTGGCTACCGTAAACCTCGTCCTGAGCCTCAAATCTATGGACCCGTCAGCAGGCGAACGGCAACTAACACTACAGCGCAAAGTCACTTCCTACGCAAGTCCGTATGTGTGTCACATCGATACCCCGTTTTCGTAGTTTCTTGAGTGTTGTCTTGCGATGGCCGGCCTTGGCGGCGGCGTTGTGGTTCCGGGTGTAGCTGAT